>NZ_DCSO01000116.1:1717-28236 GCF_002325665.1 Methylophaga sp. UBA1464 | reverse complement strand
CCAATGTCTATGGTTATGCCGCAACCGCTGCGTTTGGTTTGCAGACAGCCAATGCCGGGAGTGCCATCACCATGAATATGACTAATCCGGTTTTGATTATTATTCTCTCCACGATTCTGGGTGCTGTGTTTGGTTTGTTATCAGCCAAACTTGCTGGAGCAATCGAAAAGAAAGCATAAATTAAGCCGCTAAAGCGGTTTTTTTATTTTACCTACAGGGTCAGCATAATTGATGAATATCTCAATTATTGCTGGCCCTGAACTTTGAGTATTTTTGTTCCCCACATTTATAAATTAAAACCTGGATATTTATGCGCTCGGCTATTTGTCTATTATTAATTTTAACGTCCATCACACTCGCTACTTTTCCTACTTTCTTTACCTGGGCCAATCGAATTGAACCCAGTTTGCTTGGCTTGCCGTTTGCTTTTTTATGGCAAATTGGTCTGGCGTTATTAGGTGCTTTTTTTCTGGCGTGCTGGTATTTGGCTGAGAGTCAGAGCGGTGATTTGGATATTGAGGTTGAAGCGGAGGAATTGAAATGATTCCAATGCTGATGCTGATCAGTTTCTTCGGGCTGATTTTGTGGATAAACCGACGTCAAATGGGCGTGGATACACTGAATGATTATGCGACAGCAAGTCATAGTATTGGTGTATTAGGTATTACCCTGGGTTTCCTTGCTACATGGTATGTCGGTGCCGGTTATACGGTATTTTCCGGCTTTGCAGTGAGCTTTGGCATGATTGGCATGTATGTCATTCCCTATGGCATAGTCACCATGCTGGTAATGTATCTGGTGGCGGAAAAATCCTTTATCTGGGGTAAAAAATATAACATCCGCACCCAGTCTGAATTATTAGGACTGCGCTATCGCAGTGATATGATTCGGGTGTTAACCGGATTTGCCGGTGTGGCGTTATCAGTGCCCTGGTTACTGATGGAGTGGTACACCATTGGCTATGTGTTTAACTATGCCACCGATGGATTTATCAGTCCGTTACTGGGCATGATTATCGGCATATTTGTAGTGGTGTTTTATGTCGCACTCGGCGGCATGCGATCCGTTATCACGGCCAATATTATTCAGGGCCTGTATATGCTTATCGCTGGTTCAGCCATTCTGCTCTGGGTCATCTACACACAACTGGGCGGCATTGAAGGCGCGATGCAGCGTATTCTGGAACAAAGCCCGGAAGCATTAACCTTTCCCGGGCCGGGTTGGGACATGTCACCTAATTATTGGATGGCGATTGTGATTACCAGTGGTCTGGGCGGCTTTATGTGGCCATGGGTCTATAACAAATTATTCGCTGCCGACAGCATTCGAACCATAAAACAATCGGTGTTATTCGCACCGACCCTGGGTATTCTGTCATTTGGTTTACTATTCCTGCTGGCGATGGCTTTACATCCTTTACCCTTTGCCCAGCAAAATCCACAGGAAGCCATGTTCTGGATTCATAGTCAGGCCGGAGCGTGGCCTTTGGGCTTTTTTGCCGTCTTGGTGATGGCAGCGAGTCTGGGGACGGTCAGCAGCATTTTAAATGCCATGTCGACGGCTATTTCAGGTGATCTGGCTCAGGTTATCAATCGCAATATCAGTGAAAAAACAGCCTTGCAAATAGCGCGTTGGTCAGTGGTGTTTATGAGCATTGGCGCCTTGATTGGTGCATATATTCGTGAAGGGCAGTTAGTGTTTCTGGCATTGATGACCTATCAAGGCATGATTGTATTATCACCAGTGGTTTTACTCGGTTTGTATTGGAAACGTGCCAATAAAATTGGTGCGGTCAGCGGCTTTCTGGCGGGCATGGTTGTTTCGTTTGGTTTAACCATAATTGATCCGGCATTTATCCAGACTTATGGTTGGACACCCGGTGTATATGGTTTTTTAACTACACTGAGTATCATGCTGATCGCTGGCTATTGTCGCCCGGTTGAATCACATGTGGAAAAACTTTGGCAGGATATTGCCATGGCAAAATCAACGCCACCGAACCGTAATTTTAACCCCGTCAAATCGACATAATGTTTAAATGGATAATGCAGATCAAATGGTTATTTCGAAAAACGCTGGTGGTGTTATGCCTGATATTCCCCGGCATAATGCCATCCGTTGCTGTTGGTCAGCAAAGCGCCGGTAATGTCGTGTTATTACATGGTCTGGCCCGCACAGCAGGGTCGATGGACTCAATGCAGAAACGGCTCAGCAAAGCGGGCTATAACGTTTGCAATATTGATTATCCATCACGCAAACATCGCATTGAGACGTTGACCCGCGAGTTTGTGATACCGGAAATACAACAATGTTTTGCCAATTCTGAGAAAGCTATTCACTTTGTCACCCATTCATTGGGCGGCATTATTGTCAGACAAATAGCTGCTGAATATGAAAATATTCATATCGGTAGGGTGGTAATGCTGTCCCCCCCTAATCAGGGTAGTGAAGTAGTCGATAAGCTCGGCACCTGGGGGCTGTTTCAATGGATTAACGGGCCTGCCGGAAAACAACTTGGTACCGCAGAGGATTCATTACCTAATCAATTGGGACCTGCGACTTTTGAGTCAGGTGTTATCACTGGAAACCGATCGATCAATCTGATTTTATCGTCACTGATTCCAGGGCCGGATGATGGCAAGGTTTCCATTGAAAATGCCAGGCTGGAAGGTATGCAGGATTTTCTGGTTGTAGAGCAAGCTCACCCGTTCATTATGAGCAATTCCGCAGTTCAATTACAGACTTTATTTTTCCTGCAAAATGGTCAGTTTCAGCATTAACTGACGGTCATCCCTATATCCGGGCAAATATCCCGCTGTTAGCAGTCAAAAAACTGTTTGGCTTGAGACTTGTCACTGTTATGGTGAAAGACACTTTTTTAAGGAGTTATACATGCTGTTTAGGACTCGTTCTATCAAATATTTTCTGATTTTTCTGTTAATGACCAGTACGGCTGTCGTCATGGCTGAGGATCATCAACAACATGATTACAAAACGTTGGTACTGGATATTCTGATTACTGGTGATAGTACCGTCACCGGTGATAAAGCCGAGAATGCAGAAAAGATTGCTAAATTCAGTGAACACCTGCGTACCGAATTACAGGACAAAACACGGTTTACTATTATCAATGATGCTGACTCACTGGAAAAAGTGAAATCCGCTGATGAAAAGCAGGATCTGCATAACTGTAATGGTTGTGAAATTACATTGGCGAAAGAGCTTGGGGCAGAGATGGTTATTGTGCCAAATGTATTCCGGATGAGTCATTTGATTTCAACATTACATGTCGAATTTAAAGATGTTAATACCGGCAAAATGATTAAGCGTAAATCCTATGATTTTCGGGGCAATACGGATCAAGCCTGGGAACGTGCGATTAAGTACGCTATGCGCGATTTAAAAGACTGGGATAGAAATTGATCCGAATAGGCAATTTTACCTTATTTAACTGAACACGTTATTTTCAGTGCTACTAGATAAATAAATCTGATTTGACGCAAATTTACAATTCAACAAATCTGGTTACCGACATAATTCACTGCGTTATTTAAATGCGGAGTGAATTATGTCAAGAATCAACCAGGCAAAAGTTTATCGGCTGTTTCCTGCTTTACCTCAAGGACTTGGTTTAATAGCCGATGCAGTCGATAACATAATCCTGGACAAACGCCTGATCTGCTTGCTGGAAATCCGGGCTTCTCAGATAAATGGGTGTGGCTTTTGTCTGGACATGCATTTCAAACATGCTCGCGATTTGGGTGAAGATCAGCAAAGATTGGATGTCATCGCTGCATGGCGTGAAGTCCCCTGGTTCTCTGAACAGGAAGCAGCAGCACTAAACCTTTGTGAACGGCTTACACAACTACCATCCCATCAGGTATCCGAAGCAGATTATTCCGATTTAAGCCAGCATTTCTCTGAAACCGAACGGATTGCACTCGTGGCGACTATTGTGAAAATTAATAGCTGGAACAGGATAGTGGCGGCTTTCCATTTTATTCCTGAACGCAAAATACCCAATGCATAGGAGAATATGAGCATGTTAAATAAAAACAGTGTCTTTGCTATATTTATGCGGCTTGCCTTGATTATTGTGTTTTTTACGCCAGTCGTTAATGCGACCGAAATTACTGATCTCATGTCACACCACCTTCAGGCTCCATTTAATGAAGAAATTGAGATGATAAAGGTACGGTATGCCCCAGGAGAAAAATCTGAACCCCACAGACATCGCGCTCATACCTTGGTCTATATGCTTGAAGGGACAGTTGAAATGCAGGTTGAAGGTGGTGAGCTTGTCAGATTAGTTGCTGGTGATACATTTTATGAATCGCCTGAAGATATTCATCTGGTTTCTCGTAATGCCAGTGAGGAGAGTGATGCGGCGTTTTTGGTGATTTTTATCAAATCCCAAGGTGCCAAAACAGTAATCCCCTTGAATGAACTGGATGGATAAAATAAAAATACAGGGTGTTCCAGCAGGCTGAAATGGAAATGCAACCTCATGCAAACAGCTAATGACATTCAAGAGCTTGTTTATCTTGGCTATCAACGTGTTTTGCCCAGCGTCAAACTGTCGCCCTGGATCGAATGTTTCTGGTCTGCCAAAACCCAATTGCAACAACGCCACCAGGAAAAGTTATATCCAGATGGCGGCAGCAGTCTGATATTCCACTTTAAAGGTGATGCCGAGGGTAGCTGGTTTAGTGCTTTGCAAAGGTTTCACTCCATCAGTTTTGAATCAGCAGTAGATAGTTTCGGTATTCGTTTTAAACCTGGAGGTGCAAACGCATTACTGGGTTTGCCAATGAACGAAATGGTTATGGATATCTTGCCGGCGAAAGACATTCAGCTTAAAGGGCTAGATCTTTTATTTGAGCAACTGGTTCATGCCGATTTGCAAAGTCGTATCCATCTGACAGAAGCTTGGTTGCTTAAGCAATTTATAAAGCAGCGACCGGTTTCGGGGCCGGTACAACACCTTTGTCACCAATTTGAAGTTGCCGATGCAGATCTTATTTCTACCTTGAACAGAATGGGAATAACCCGTCGGCAAGCAGAGCGCTATTTTTACCATCAGGTGGGTATTGCACCCAATCAGCTCAAAATGCTATTGAGAATTAAGAAAGCTCGACATCTACTCAAACTGAATCCTGAGCAACTACTGGTGGAAACGGCATTAAATTGTGGGTACTTTGATCAGGCGCATTTTACCCATCATTTTAAAAAAATTACCGGTTATGGACCAGGCCAATACAGGCTAAAACAGCAAAACCGAATTTTTAATAAAGAAATGATTATTCAGGTGGTGCATAAATAGTGATAGCTTCGAATGGAATAACCCCAGCCTGAAGCCGGGGTTATTATTAACAGATACATCAGTAAACCCTGCAAAAGCAGGAATCAATGCTATTTGATTTTTTCAAATGCCGCATTTTCATGGCGGATGATGGAGATAATCAAGCCAACAAGAATCGCCGCAGCGCCAAGGGCAAATAACACCAATGCAAATGGATTATCTGCAAAGGTAAAGTAGGCACTGACGTTTTCCCAGGTTGTAATTGAACTTCCCATAATAAAGCTCCTTATGCTTCAGAACTGGCTAATTTATTTGGTACTTCACTGGTAGTCATTGCCGTCATTGCTGGAACGCTACCTTCAGGGTATGGCTTGGCGAGAATTTCCACTTCATCAATACCAATATCTTCACAGGCTTCAGGCACCCGCAGGATATTGGCTTTTTTCAGTAACAGCGATAAACCATACCCTGGAACAAAACCCATCAGCCCCATTACCGCCGCACCGATTAACTGACCGGTAAAGCTGATTGCAGGCAACCCTTCAATGTTGGGTGTTCCACCAGCAAACACGCCAACCATGACTAATGCGGCCAAACCTGTAAATCCATGGACAGTTACGGCGCCGACGGCATCATCAATACCGCGTTTTTCAAGGAATTTAGCAAATTGGATAGCGACAATGCCGGTGCAAACGGCAATGATGAAAGCCAGTGAAGGAGAATAGAGATCCAGACCGGCAGCCACTGAAATAATACCGACCAGACCACCTGACATGGTCCAGAAAGGATCACGTGTTGCGATGTAGCAACCAATGATGCCACCGGCAAATCCCATCAGCGTATTGAAGGCGAATGCTGACAGGTTCGTTGGTGTACCATAAATCGTACACCAACCTGTCTCGCCACCATTGAAGATGATGCAGCCACCAAGGAAACCAAAGAAGCCAAAGATAATCATCATCAGACCAATCAATGTCATTGGCAGACTGTGTGGTGAAATGATTTGTGGTACGCCGTTGATAAATTTGCCTTTACGAGCGCCCAGATTCATTAATACACCTAATGTAAAGAAACCGGCTACAGCATGCACAACGCCCGATGCACCGAGATCGTGGTAACCAAATTTGGTTAATAACCAGCCATCTGGATGCCAGCCCCATGCACCTGCCATAATCCAGACCACACCTCCGAGGAAGATAGTCAGAATCAAAAAGGAACTGACGCGTATCCGTTCAATGACGGCCCCGGAGAGTATTGAGCCCGTGGTCGCACCAAATAAAGCAAACGCAGCCCAGAATATGCCGGTTCCCATATCCTGAACATCCGGTCCCATACTAGCGGACCAGGGCAGTGCTGCTGCAGCTTCAATCGGCACAAAGCCATTTGGAAAAGCGTTATAAATCCACCAGCCGAACAGGTAAAAAGCCGGAATAATCACTGCAATAGCAAGAATATTCTTGATACCGGCGGCTAACGCATTTTTACTTCGTGAAGCACCCATTTCATAAGCCAGAAAGCCAGCATGAATCATTAACATGATGGCAGTACACCACCAGTAAAAAACTTCTATATTCATGGCCTGATGCATTTCAAACACAGCTTGCTGGGCATCCAAAGCTGCCTGCAAGGATTCTAGTGTTGGCGAGTTTTCCATCTTACTATCCTCTTTTTAGTTAAAGTCATTTCCCATTCACCCCTTTTTGTTCAACGTTGTTGTCCAGCAAAAAGCTGGTTTGAACGGCGCTGCTATCAATGATCTTCTCAGTTGAACGATCCTTGATAGCAACCCCAGAACACTGGAGTCTGCGAGCTTCGCTTAGCAGATAGAGACATTTATGTGCAGCCGCAGCATAAGAAAGGCCTGCCAGCCGTACATTGGAAATGCAGTTACGCTTGTCATCGGTCAGGCCTCTTTTGGGCGACCAGGTCAGATATAAGCCAAGGCTGTCAGGTGAACTGAGACCGGGACGTTCACCAATAAGAATCAACACCGCCCGGGCATTCAACGCTTCACCGATATCATCACCAATGGCCACTCGGCCTTGATTGACCAGGCTGATTGGCGCCAGGGAAAAGTCTGGAATTTCTTTCAGCAGTAACGGCAATAAACTGGCAATAAACTTCACCGCATTTTGGTGAATGGCCTTTGCAGATAATCCATCGGCAATCACTAAAGCCAGGTCGTAAGGAGTGTTGGTGTAATGCGGTTTCAAACTGGCAAAACCCGCTTCATCTAGCTGACGGCCATAGTCCGGACGTTGCAAATAAGTCACGCGATCAATGGCTTTGCTGTGTAATACCAGTGATTGTTGTGAATTGATTTGTGGAAATTCTTGCTGCAGTTGTTTTAGCTGTTGTTGTAGGGTTTCGATATCCAGTTCGGTATGCACGGCATCACGCGCCTGAGCATGAGCTAATTGAAATTCGAGGGTTTCACGAGTTGGGGTGCTGACACCGGCTCTGCCAATACCAATTCGAGCAGCCGTAAATTGTCTGAGTTGACGCCATGGGTTATGAGTGATCAGGCTATCGGCTGCCTGTTCGTCATCAACAATCAACATGTTGGTAACTTCAACCATGATAATGTTTCACGGCGGAATGACTCAGTGTGCCAGCAAAGGCGGGGGGGAAATGATTGCTCAAGCAGGCCATCCCGGCATTGCTCATGATCTGCATCTTTTCCAGCCACGCTTCGAATTCCGGCGCAGCACCCAAACCCAAAACACGGCGGGCATACAAAGCATCATGAAAAGATGTTGTCTGATAATTGAGCATGATGTCGTCTGAGCCGGGAATGCCCATCACAAACGAACATCCAGCCGTACCGAGTAAGGTCAGCAGATTATCCATATCATTCTGATCGGCTTCGGCATGATTGGTGTAGCAGACATCGCAGCCCATTGGTAGCCCCAGTAACTTGCCACAGAAATGATCTTCCAGACCCGCACGAATAATCTCCTTTCCATCAAACAAATATTCAGGACCAATAAAGCCGACGACAGTATTGACCAGTAATGGCTTGAATTTACGAGCCACGGCGTAGGCGCGAGCTTCGCAGGTTTGTTGATCCAGACCATGATGGGCATTGGCTGACAGCGAACTGCCTTGTCCGGTTTCGAAATACATGACGTTCTGTCCGACCGTGCCACGATTAAGTGACAAAGCGGCTTGCTGAGCTTCAGCTAATATCGCCAGATTAAAGCCAAAGCTGCTATTGGTTTTTTCGGTACCGCCGATCGATTGAAATACCAGATCCACCGGCGCACCGTTTTCGATGCATTCCAGGGTGTTAGTGACGTGGGTCAAAACGCAGGATTGAGTCGGGATCTCATATAAGGAAATCACTTCATCCATCAAACACATCAAACGAGTGGCCTGAGTCACATTATCAGTTGCCGGATTAATGCCAATAACCGCATCACCAGAACCGTAAAGCAGACCATCCAGCATGCTGGCGGCGATGCCATTGACATCATCCGTCGGATGATTGGGTTGCAGACGGGTAGATAAACGTTTTGGCAGACCAATGGTGTTGCGAAAAGAAGTAACCACCTGACATTTCTGAGCCACCAGAATCAGATCCTGATTACGCATGATTTTGCTGACTGCAGCCGCCATTTCCGGGGTCACACCGGGACTGACCTGATTTAGTTTTTCGGTATCAGTTGCATCGGTCAGTAGCCAGTTACGAAAATCGCCGACAGTCAGATGTGAAATAGTCGAAAACGCCTGGACATCATGTTCATCGATAATTAATCGGGTGATTTCATCCTCTTCATAAGGCACTAAAGTTTCATTCAGAAAGGTTTTCAATGGCACTTCAGCCAACAGTAACTGGGCAACTGCACGTTGCTCTGCTGTTTCCGCAATAACACCCGCCAACCGGTCTCCAGATCGAGCAGGGGATGCCTTAGCCATCAGATCTGCCAGGTTGGCAAATTGATAGGTTTTGCTGCCCAATTGGTAACGATAGCTCTGGCCCATAAATTTCTTTAAATCCAAGTGGATGGAATAAAAATTGCCTGTGAATAAACAAAGTTTACAAATGATTAATGCGATATCTGTACCCAGCGAATATCGAAAATCGGCAAAAAAATATTAGGTTTATATTCAGTTACTTACTTAGCTGCGGGCGGCTTTATTACTAAAACAGGTAAAGCAAATGACAGACGAACTGGCAAAATTTGCACCTAAACAAAGCGGGGTTGTATCGAAATGGTGCGTTCTGGAGGCAACGGATGCGGATGAGCAGGCGCATAATCTGAAAGACTGGCAACAGCAATATGACCAGATGAGTCATGGGCGTTTTTACGGCAGAATTGAAGAAGTACGCTTTGAATCAATACATGCATTTCGTGAGCACACCAGTCAAACGGTGAGGCAACAATGCAATGTCTGGCCAAATGCAATCTGGTTGGGACTGTCAGCAGATGAAAAGTCTTGTCGCATTAACGGTCATCATATTAGTCGGGATCATGTGATGATTCGGCCAGGCAATACGCAGTTTGAACTGGTCACCCCAGAGCAATTTAATATTTTTGGCATTGTAGTCAATCAGGACAACTTGAACGAAGTCGCCTGTGAGAACGGAATAAAACTGGATAACAGCCTGTTTCATTCACCATTAAGGGTATGGCACTCAGCCAAACTTAATTCTCTGCGATATTTGCTTAATGAGGTATTGAAACCTCAGCAGGACAGGCTGAGCAGACATCATCAGGAAGAGATATTAATGATGGCTGTGCTGGAAATTTTGCAACAAAACGAACAGAAGATTCCCCAAAAGCCAAGCTTTGCCAAACGTCGTGCAGTTGTGCAAAAAGTGACGACTTATCTGGAAGAACATCATGACAAACCCATAACGATTACGGATATGTGTCACCTGGCACATGTCAGTCGACGTACTTTGCAATACTGTTTTGAAGATGTAATGGGAATCAGTCCGTTGAAGTGTGTACCAATTTCGCGGCTTAATGCGGTAAGACGAGTTTTGCTGGAGGGGTTACAGAAAGACGAAACCATTTCGATGATCGCGCAGCAACACGGTTTTTTTCATGCTGGTCAGTTTACGCAAGACTACACCAATCTGTTTGGAGAGAATCCATCCGTCACGGCAATGCGTCATCAGCAATTACCGCACATCAAGCTGGTTATTCACGACTAACAAAACCCTGGATTACAGAGTGTTTGGCATAGCTTTCGCTATGCATATCAACCGCCTCAACCGTTAATGTTATTGCCGACAATTTGATATTTTCCAGAGCTTGCAGGATCCCCGCTGTTAGCCGTTGCTTCTGTAGCACTGTACGGCCACTATGCAGCCTGATGGTTACATGAATAAAGTCATGATACTCAACAGCCAGTTGAAAATAATCGTATGCCAGGGCACGCGTTTTGATGTGTGATGTATCAAATAATCCCGAATCCAGCGTAGCCTGATGCACAACATCAACCAGAAGGGACGGCGACAGGGCCGATTCCAAACTGCTGGAATATTCGATGATGCAATGTGGCAACGCTAATTCCTTACCTGAGCAGTAGATAGAGACAAATCAAAATAGCTACTGTCGATAGCCCAAACGATATAAACAGCAGAGTACGATAAGTTGCAACCTGCTTTTTGGCCTGTTCAGCAGCGGTTTCAAATCCGCTAATCGCTTGCTGCATGTTCTCGGCAAGGACATGAATGGATTGGGCATTCTGCGTCGCCGCCTCCTGTAATTCTTCGATCTGCTTTACCAGAACCGGATCAGCCTTAACGGTTTCAGGTTTAGCGGTAAAGGCAGGAATGGCATAGGCCGCAACCTGGGCGACATACGGTGCGACTGCTTTGATAATGGGTAAAAATTGAATGGCCATAAAGCAACCCGTGATTAAGTAAGCGAAACGTGGTTTTTTAATAAGCCGGCAGAAAAATTAACGTTATTCTGATAAATGCCGACATTGTGATTGATCTGTTTATGGAAACTCTATCATGAGTATAGGGATTACTGTCGACATGCGTTCTCTCTCTGCTTCCGGTCAATCGGTTGTGAGTGATAATAAATCAGCTGGCCGTTCGCTAGAGTCCAGAATAGCGGCATTAAAACAAAAACTCGTCGATCTGTTTGAAGAGCTGAAACAGGCGAGTCAGGAAAGAACGCCCAAGACAGTCGATAAGATCAAAATGATTCAAA
This sequence comes from Methylophaga sp. UBA1464, assembly GCF_002325665.1. Taxonomy (NCBI): domain Bacteria; kingdom Pseudomonadati; phylum Pseudomonadota; class Gammaproteobacteria; order Thiotrichales; family Piscirickettsiaceae; genus Methylophaga; species Methylophaga sp. UBA1464. The sequence goes on along the minus strand of NZ_DCSO01000116.1, from coordinate 16,758 downwards.
TGCAAATCCAGGTCACCCAGGCCCAGATAATGCAGCTAGAAGCGATGCAGCAGCAAAAATTGCAAAATGAGCAGCGTGCCAAACGTGAAGATAATGCAATCAATCATAAAGTTGCGATTGATAAAGAGCCGACATTCAGTAGAAAATTAGATACCTATATCTAATCACAGCTCATTAAGTGAAAACCGTCATTGAATTACGCTGTTTTGCCCTCATTTGTTAAGCTATCCGACTTAATCATTATCTGCATACCGTATTCCCCTAATGAAAAACGGCATTATAAATTCGATGCACATTGCGATATTGTCGCAAAGCCGTTGTCTATTTAGCTTCCGGTAGCCATCGTTGATAACTGGCATTGCCCATTTTAGATTTTCATCCATCGATCTCATACAAGGAGACATCGTGAATAAGGCACTTATTTCGGTTCTTGGCACTGACCAACCCGGCATTATGGCGGCGGTCGCCACTGTCATCACTGAACATGGCGGTAATATAGAAAACCTCAGTCAAACGTTGCTTCAATCAGTATTCGGCGCGTTATTAATGGTGTCGATGCCCGAAGAAAAACAGTGCGAAGAGCTTCATCAGGCGCTTCAGCAAGTTGGTCAGAAGATGCGACTGTCGATCCATGTCGATCCCTGGGATGAGCAATTAACCCCCTGGCAGGAAAATACACCTGAAGTTCAGCCCTACATCCTGACCGTCATCGGGCCTGATCGTCGTGGACTGGTGGCAGAAGTGTCTACCCATCTGGCGCAACATGGCGTTAATATCACGAATATTCAGGCAATATTTAAGGGCGGCAAAAACCCGATGGATAATCTGATGGTGTTTGAAGTTGATGTACCGCGTTCAACCGTTATGCAGGATCTGCGTGACGCGTTAGAGGAAGTCGGTCAAAGACTGGATATCGAAATCGATACACAGCATCGCAAGATTTTCGAATCCGTGAGCAACATCAGCAATTAAGGAAACCCTCATGCTCAACGAAAAAGATATTATTTCAACCCTGATGATGGTGCGGGAACAAAACCTGGATCTTCGCACCGTGACTGTTGGCATCAACCTGACGGATTGTGTCAGTCATGATCTGGAAACGTTCAAACGTAAAATTTACGACAAAATCACTCGTTACGCTGGCCAATTGGTCGCTTCCTGTAACCGTATCGAAAGACGCTATGGCATTGAAGTTGCCAACAAACGTATTTCCATTAGTCCAATCGGTGTGGTGGGTGCGCCTTTCAGTTCAAAGCAATTAGTGGAGGTGGCCGTTACGCTTGATAAGGCAGCACATGAACTGGGTGTGGATTTTATCGGTGGATTTACTGCGCTGGTAGAGAAGGGCATGAGTAAAGGTGATCAGGCTTTGATCGAAGCGATTCCCCAGGCGCTGACTGAAACGCAACGCATCTGCTCATCAGTCAATGTTGCCAGTACCCGTGCCGGTATCAATATGGATGCCATTCTCAAGATGGGACAAATCATTAAACAGGCTGCAGAACTCACCGCTGATGATGATGGCCTGGCCGCTGCTAAATTAGTGGTGTTTGCCAATATTCCGCAGGATGTACCGTTTATGGCGGGTGCTTATCTAGGTATCGGTGAGGCAGATGCCGTTGTCAGTGTAGGGGTGAGTGGACCGGGCGTAGTGAAAGCCGCTTTGGAAAAAGCCCTGGCTGAAGATGACAATATGGATCTGAGCCGTGCGGCGGACGTGATTAAACAAACGGCTGCCAGATTAACTCGTGCCGGTGAGCTGGTTGGCCGCGAAGTGGCACAATTACTTAATCTGCCATTTGGTATTGTCGACTTGTCTCTGGCACCTACACCGAATCGTAATGACAGTGTTGGCGAAATCTTTGAAGCGATTGGCATACCGGCATTTGGTGCGCCAGGCAGTACCGCGTTTTTATCCATGTTGAATGATGCCGTTAAAAAAGGTGGCGCCTTTGCCAGTTCACATGTGGGCGGATTGAGTGGTGCGTTTATTCCGGTTTGTGAAGATCTGACCATTGCTGAGTCAGCAGCCAATGGCACCTTGAGTCTGGAAAAACTTGAAGCCATGACCGCTGTCTGTTCTGTCGGTCTGGATATGGTGGCAATCCCGGGTGATACCTCAGCTGAAATGATTTCAGCAATCATTGCGGATGAAATGGCCATCGGTGTTATCAATAAGAAAACGACAGCCGCAAGGTTGATTCCTGCGCCTGGCAAAAAAGCTGGTGATATTGTGCGTTTCGGTGGTTTATTGGGTGAAGGCCCGGTGATGGCCGTCAATATGGGCAGTCATGAAAATCGCTTTGTACGATTGGGTGGACGAATTCCTGCGCCGATTCAAAGTCTGGTCAACTAGCGAATGACCCCATACCAGTCAGTCAGCTGGTGTGGGGGATCAACACCCGAATATTCATCATGAAAAAACTGGTTCTGCAAATCATCATTCGGCAGTGGGATAAATCTCAGCTTTCAGAACAACATATTGAACAACGGCAAGCCTTACCCGGGCGATATCCCATTAGTTCTTCGGCACAAATGCTCTTTGATGGGCGGGTGTTGCTGGATCAGCAGGGTGACGATGTGATGGGCAATCGTATTCGTTGTCAGTTGGTGGAAAATGCTGTGTTGATTGACCGTTTCAGGTTTGATCTGGATGTCCAGACAGTCGAGTTTAAAGCCCGACTGCAGGTCGATGAACAGCCCAAATTACTCGCCACACTAAATAACGGATGGATGCAGTTTCAGTACCAATGGCGCTACCGGGTTGAGCAAGGCGGTTTTATTTACTGGCTTTATGAAAACCTGATCATCAATGCCTGTTTTGTTGAAAAAAACGAGGTAACTATTTTTATGAACTCGACACCGAATCAACGGTTTTTTCACCTCTTACCAAACTAGCCTTTAACCTATACTCCCTGAGCAAGGCATAAATATATCGTTGCTAACATGAACATGTTCAGTTGAATACGCTATGCTTAATTTTGCGATGGAGTGCATAGGTTTTTTTGATTAACAGGCTTACAATGCCATTCCATATCTACAGCCCGAAATATTTTTATTTCTTAAGGGGCAGTCTCTATAGTCAGAGAAAACATCCTTTTTTGGGGCAGGAATACCCCTTGTAATAATAGGGGAATATGCCTAATATTTCTTTAAATTTAGGTGTGTGCAGGATGCCTCAACTATTCATTCGATTGCTTTTTAACGGTCTGACCGGATCCAAAAATCTGTATACAAAACCCTTAAATCAATAGTTAAGTTTTAATCAAAGACAAGGTGTTAACCGTATTTTTAATGAATTCCACAGCCAAAATATTTCCAGAAAGATATCTGTGAATAATCGTTTAGCAGATACGTTGCCGGTTGCCATTGTGAAGTTTTGCCTGCAGGCCAGAAATCGGATAGCCATACTCGACAGTACAGCCGGCCTAATTGATATTTTCGGTATTACCCATACCGAGATCATCAAAGATTCCTCTCTGGCCTGGGAGTACGTTCATCCTGATGATCAGGCCAATATACTGCAGGAATTGCATGCCTCGGCACTGACGATGCAACCCGTTAACATACGGTGGCGGGTATTAAATCCTGTAAAAGGCGAGATTCTGGTGGACTGCAAGGCCTTGCCTGAAGCAGATGAAGATACCGAAACGGGTATTGTCTGGCATGGGTATTTTCAGGACATCACCGAGGCTGGACGCAATGAACAGGAACATCAGGCGCATCTGCATTTTCTGGAATCTCTGGATCAAGTCAATCGAGCCATTCAGGGCACCAATAATCTTGAAAAGATGATGAGTGATGTTCTTGAAGCGATTCTCAACTGTTTTGGTTGTGATCGCGCATGGCTCATTTATCCCTGTGATCCGGAGAGTGCTTCGTGGAGTGTGCCCATGGAACAGACTCATCCTGATTACCCTGGCGGTTTTGCGGCAGGGATTGACTACCCCATGACAACGGAATCTGCCGCGGCAATAAATGCGTATCTGAGCTCAAGTGAGCCAGTTACGTTGATTACGGATATCGAAAGTCCTGACTCGCCCGACTTTCTGAGGGATTATCAGGTGCGGTCATTAATTGGCACGGCAATCTATCCCAAAATAGGTAAACCATGGGTGTTTGGCTTACACCAATGTTCGTATCAACGTGTCTGGACCAGTGAAGAAAAACGTTTATTCAGTGAAATCGGTCATCGTTTATCGGATGGGTTGACCAGTTTGCTGATATATCGTGAGCAACGTGAAAGTGATGAGCGTTTTCGCCAGGCGTTTGAATTTGCAGCCATCGGCATGGGAATATTATCGTTAAACGGACAATGGTTGCGTGCCAACCAATCTATCTATGAAATGTTTGGTTATTCTGAAGAAGAATTGCGACAGATGACCTATCAGGAAATGACGCATCCTGACGATTTGCTAAGAGGGAAAGAGGATGTCACCAGACTGATAGCTGGCGAACTTTCCTTTATTCAGCTTGAAAAACGCTATCGACATCAGAACGGTCAGTATTTTTGGGCGAGGCTGACGACCAGTATTGTTCGGGACAGGAATAACCAGCCACTCTATTTTGTATCGCAGATAGAAAATATTGATCAGCATAAAAAGGCCGATCAAAGTATTGCCTTGCTGAACTTTGCCATTAACCAGGTAAAGGAATGTATTTATCTGTTAGACAAGAACGCACGCATTCGTTATGTAAATGATGAGACTTGTCATGCGATGGGTTACAGCCGTGAAGAACTCTTGCAAATGACGGTGCACGATGTTGATCCAGAAACGCCTGAAGATCGCTGGGGCGAGCATTGGGAAGAGCTCAAACAGGAACATTCAATCCGTTTAGAAACAAAACACCGGACAAAGTCAGGCAAAATTATTCCAATCGAAGTAAATGCTAATTATTTTGAATATAACGGCATCGGCTACAATCTTGCGCTGACACATGACATCACGGAAAGAAAGGCCGTTGAAAACGCATTACAGGAACAGGAGGAACGTTTTCGTCAGCTTGCCGAGAATATTGAAGAGGTCGTGTGGCTGTCCGATCTGGCGATGGGTCAAATTCTTTACATTAGCCCGGCTTATGAAGCAATCTGGGGCAGAAGTTGCGAAAGCCTCTACGAAAACCCCGCATCCTGGCTGGAAACCATCCATCCTGAAGATATCGATTATGTCAGACAAGCACTGACTGAAGGCAGAGTCAGTGGGGAATACGATATAGAATTTCGGATTATTCGTCCGGATCATGCCATCAAACATATTCACCAACGGGCCTTTGCGATTGAAAATGAAGCGGGTGAAATTTACCGGGTTGCGGGTACTGCTCAGGACATTACTGAACGTAAGGAACAGGAAGCCCATATAGAATATCTTGCCTATCATGACTCATTGACGGCTTTGCCCAACCGGTTACTGACCATGAATCGTCTTGAGCATGCGATTACCCACACCATCCGTCATTCAAAAACATTAGCCGTTCTGTTTCTGGATTTGGATCGTTTCAAAAACATTAATGACTCTCTGGGTCATCAAACCGGTGATTTATTATTGCAACAGGTCGGTGCCCGTCTGTCTCAGATATTAAGGGAAGAAGATACCATCGGCCGTGTCGGTGGTGATGAGTTCCTGATTCTGCTGCCCAGCCTTGTCGGCCCGGATGATGCGGCACATGTTGCCAGCAAACTGATAAATATACTGTCGCTACCGTTCAGTGTGTTGGGCCGTCAGCTGCATATCAATGCCAGTATTGGTATCAGTCTGTGTCCACGGGATGCCAATAATGCTGACTTATTAGTCAAATATGCAGATACCTCCCTGTATCTGGCCAAAGAGCATGGAAGAGGGATTTTCCGTTTCTTCAGTCCGGAATTGGATCAAAAGGTTCATGCGCGGCTGCAACTGGAAAACGATCTTCGTTTTGCATTAGAGCGAAACCAGCTTTATCTGCATTATCAACCGTTGATGGATCTGGACACGGGGGAATGTATTGGTACAGAAGCGTTATTGAGATGGTCACATCCTGAAATCGGCATCATTTCACCCGCAGACTTTATTCCCGTTGCAGAAGAAACCGGGCTGATCTTACCCATCGGAGATTGGGTTTTACGCACAGCCTGCGCTCAGGCAAAAGCGTGGTTTGATGCCGGAAAAACAAATTTCAGAATGGCGGTCAACCTGTCACGCCGACAACTTGATTCTGTTGGTTTAGCGATTGATGTCAGACAAATCCTCAACGAAACCGGATGCCCGGCCCATTTGCTGGAACTGGAAGTCACTGAATCAAGTGCCATGCAAAACCCGGAACAGGCAATTGTCATATTAAACTCATTACATGAAATGGGAATTTGTCTGGCATTGGATGATTATGGCACCGGTTATTCAAGTCTCGCTTACTTAAAACGCTTTCCGTTTGACCGGCTTAAAATTGATCGCTCATTTATTGATGGTATTCCTGATGATGCGGATGATATGAGTATCGTGCAGACAACAATTGTTCTGGCACGGCAGTTACGCCTTCATGTCATCGCTGAAGGGGTGGAAACGCAGGCTCAATGTGACTTTCTTAAGCAAAATGGATGTGATGAAATTCAGGGATACCTGTATGCCAGACCCATGTCGAGTGAAGATGTGGAAAAGCGTTTTGGGCTGTATAAAACATAGAAAAGAACCGGCGGGCCGAAGCCCGCCCTACACAATTAACGTTCTTTAATTTCACTCACATCCCCAACAGGAATCTGGTTCTCGCGACCATCTTCGTCTTCATATTCAATCATGCCGGTTTCATCATTGACTTCTGGTTTGGTTGCACTATCAATCATGCGGCCATCATTGGTCGCAATAATGTGATCTTTGGCGCAACCTGCCAGGCCGATAAATAAAGTGGCAAATATTACAGTTAAAAAAGACTGCTTCATGGGTACCTCCCGAGTTAGAAAAACAGAAACTGCTTTTGTATGACGACCTCATGGATTTATGGTTGCGAGAGGTTTTTCCTGACTTTCAGGTGAATATTGGACCCTGGATATGGATTTATTCCCAGACTGCGAAATAGAACAATAAGAGAGCTTAACCATGAATATAAGGCGGTTTCGCTTGTCAGATGCCTGTCAACACGTAAGAATATGTCATGGATAAACCTTTTCTTGACTCATTTAGCGAATACGTAGATTTACTGCTCGACGCAATTTGTGCGGTGGATGAAGAAAGTCGCATCATCTATATCAGTAACGGAGCACAGCGTGTCTTTGGTTATCCTCCGGAAGATATGATTGGCAAGCGAATGCTGGATCTGTTGCATCCCGAAGATCACGACAAAACTCAGCAAAGCATCACGACGGTTATGCAGGATAAGCAAGTGCTTGATTTTGAAAACCGTTACATTCGTAATGACGGTCAAGTTGTGCATCTGCTCTGGTCAACCAGCTGGTCAGAAAAACATAAAATGCGTCTGGGTGTGGCCCGTGACATTACCCGCATTAAAGCGGCTGAAGCGATGCAACAATCGCTGATTTCTATCTCGGATACTGCTCACAGAACCAATAACATCAAGCCACTTTGTCAGCAGGTTTTATATCACCTTAATACGCATTTACCGGTGGCGACTTTTGGTATTGCGTTAAAAATGCCGGGGAATGAAACCTGGAAGATGCTGTTTGAAAGCGTAAGGGACTGTTTAAGCCCGCTTAAAGATGAGGTGATGTTCAGAATCGCCAGTCACAGTGATATGGCGCTTGAAACAATTGATGGCAAATTAATGCTGCTGGTCCCATTGCAATTAAATGAGGCAGGTTTTGGCCTCATGGCATTGGCATTAACCGAGCCGGATTTTTCACTGAACGAAAATGACCAGGCTTTGCTGACCTTTACCGCTTCTCAAATTGGTACAGCTGTAGAGCGTCACCAAATGCTTGACCGACTGCAATATCTCGCTTTGTACGATGCTTTGACTGGCTTGCCAAATCGTGAATTGTTTCAGGATCGTATACAACGATCCTTGTTGCGGGCCAAACGCGAACAAACGCATTTTGCCCTGATGTATATGGATCTGGATAAATTCAAAGAGGCCAACGATACCTTTGGCCATGCAGCAGGAGATTGTCTATTAAAGGAAGCCGCGCTCCGCATCACGCAATGTGTTCGTGAAACGGATACAGTAGTGAGGTTTGGCGGCGATGAATTCGTTGTTTTGCTTGATGCCGTTGAAAATCGAAATGGCGCTTTTGGCGTCGCCGAAAAAATTCGGGTGGAACTCGCAAAACCTTATGAATGGCAAGGAAACGAAATAGAACTATCAGTCAGTATCGGCATTTCTGTTTTCCCTCAACAGGGTGAACAAATCACTCAGCTCATTGCAGCTGCCGACGAAGCTATGTACAAAGCCAAAAAGCGCGGTAAAAACTGTATTTGTTGAGTTGAATTAGCCTCGTTATATGGAGTCTGAATGCAGTGATCTGGTTCGAAAATTCCAGCCTTGTATCAAAGTTGTTGAGCTTCATATATCAGCGTCAACCTACTATTGTGACAACATTATTTTGTTGCAAGCCATTGAGAAAAAGACTATTTTCATCTCAACGACTTGGAAGCAATGTGTTTTTTTACCAGAGGTAGGGAGAATGTCATGGCAGCAAAGTTCGAAATCTATGAAGACAAAGCAGGGGAGCATCGTTTCCGGCTCAAAGCCGGTAATGGTGAAATTATTTTGGGCAGTGAAGGTTACTCTTCAAAATCAGCCTGTAATAACGGCATCGAATCAGTCAGAACAAATGCACCGGATGACAGCCGTTATGAAAAGAAAGAATCAGCAGGCGGCAAGTTTTCCTTCACTTTGAAAGCTGCCAATCATCAGGTTATCGGCACCAGTCAAAGTTATAAAACTGCCTCTGGTCGTGATAATGGTATTGAGTCAGTCAAAAAAAATGCGCCTGATGCCAAAATAGATGACCAAACTCAGTAAGAAATATATGGGCCTTCGGGCCCATTTTTTTATATTCCACTCGTTCAAATAAAAGCGAAGTGCTCCTTTCGCTCCAGACTCAGTTCAGAGTGACAAATCATGCTGTAATTTCTATTTGATTGAATACTGTAAATTTCAGCTGACTCGGGTGTTGTTGTTTACAAAAGAAAGGTGTTCAAAGCGCAACCCTTTTGCCGATATTACCGGGAAAGAGCAGTGCACAGCCGCTTTTGATTTAGTCGATTCGACAGACCTGATAACTGATTACAGAGCGATCAAGGCGGTAATTCAGTTAAAAAGGTGTTTATTCTTCTCTGCTGCGCTTTAAGGGCCGTCGCCAATTCAACATCGCGCTGATACACATCCGGCCTGAATTCCACCCGGCCATCTTCATCTGCTGCTGCAGTCCAGTAGTCCATTAATATTGGTACTCTGGCAGGCAAGGGAATATTGCGAGTCTGTCTCCGTTCAATAGCGTCGATTATCGCGTTATGGGTTTGCTGACTTGCGCCAGCGAACAGCTCGTCAGCCAGGTTTCTGGCCCCTTCTACACGTACACAGCCGGAGCTGTAAGTACGTCTGTGACTGGCAAACAGACTCTGACTGGGAGTGTCGTGCAGGTATACAAAAAAGGGATTGGGAAAACGGATCACCACCAAGCCCAGGGCGTTGTTCGGTCCCGGATCCTGGCGTAGCTTAATTGACCCCGGATTTTGCCAGTCAATCGTGGCAGGGTTCAGCTCGCGTCCATCCTGATCCAGCACTCTGAGCCGGTTGGCAGCAAGATACGCTATATTCTTACGGATTTCCGGTAGCTTGTCCTGGCGATAGATGGTGGGTGGCACGGTCCAGTTAGGACTAAAAGTGAGATAGCTTACTGAGGATCTGAGGGCAGGGGTCTGGCGGCGGGCAGTTCCCACCTGCACTTTTCCTTGCCAGATGATCTGACCATCACGAGTATAGGTAACCTGGGCACCGGCGATGTCAACCAGCAACAGTGTGGGCGATATTTCCCGCTCCAGCCAGCGCATACGTTCCAAGTTGATCTTAAACTGCTCCTCGCGAAAATTGCGTGACAGATTGAGCGCATCCAATGTTTCAGGACCCACAATACCATCTACCTTCAGGCGATGCTGGGCCTGAAAATCCTTTACTTTTTCCACTAACGCTGCATCGTAGTGATCATCAGGGTGAGAAGGGCGATTGTCTGGCGCAATGTCGGTGTTGGGGATTTGTATCAATCGTTGGTGCAGAACCGATACCCTGTCATCTTTCATGCCGGGCCTCAACAGCGGGCCATGGGGCACATAAGGCCAGTTTACGTCACGATGTTGTTGATGCCAGATCTTATATGCTGAGCGTAATTGCCGGTAAGCAGAAGATTCTGGCCGGGCATGATCAATCGCGGTAGCGATATTCTGCAGACCTTGGCGAGCCACGATACCAAGGTTTTCAAGCGACACTGCATCGATCCCGTTGTCTTCCTCCTCAACGAGGCGCCAGATGGGAGCGATAACAGAACGATCGAGAAAACCATACTGCAAGTGGTAGAGCGCTGCCAGGTAGGCCGTGGAAGCCAATAAGTCACGACAGGCTAGCGTTTTACCATCAGTGTTCCCAATTATGCGCCATTGTTCCAACTGCAGGATGGCGTACATTTCAGGATCCAGGCCATCCCATTTCAGATCCGTCAGGGCAGCCAGCAGGGCATCATAACGCTTTTGATCGGTCCATAATGGAGCGGAGAAATGGTTACCGTAAAGGCTCTGTAGCCAGTCCGTCTGCGACTTTGATCTGCTGGTATCCGGAACGCGACAACGTTTGTCGTCTGACAGAATCGGAGCAAGATCGCTGGCGAACTGTGTTTGCAAATTGCTCACGGCCAGCACGTGACTGGGTAATACCGAGATGACCAAAAAGCATGCCGTCAAAGCGCACCACTTTTGTAACAAAATGTACAACCTTCTTGCTCCTTTCTTCAAGCCTGCTAGAATCCACCATTGGACTTGCTTAGCTTTCATCTCCGCCGCTGTTGTGAGCTAAACAAGCCCTAACCATAACATTGTTGATTGGCATGCGGATGAATTGTGCAGTCGCACCATTATTCCGGTTCTGGCATATTGACTCGTCCCTGAAAAGGGCACCAGAGCATTACGAGGGGAAAAAACGATGCACCAGTTCACATCCCGGCGCCTGACGGCAGCCTTTGTCTTAAGTTTTCTGCTTGTTCTTTCCATTCCCTCCCATTCCAACGATAACGCCATTAATGCAATAGGTTTCAAGTCAGTACAGCCCTCCCTCAATGAAGACCTGGTTAGGCAGGCCCCAAACCTGAATCGGGCCGTGCTGGACAAGGCCATCGCCGCCATGACGTGTGCCGTCAATCACGGTATTGATCAGGCTTCAAGACTGGCGATTATCGACTTTTCTCTACCATCCTCTGAACCACGCCTGTGGATCTTCGATCTGGACAGTCGGTCACTGATACTTGAAGAGCTGGTAGCCCATGGCCGCAATTCAGGTGACAACGTGGCCAGCAAATTTTCCAATGTAGAGGGTAGTCACAAGTCAAGCATCGGTCTTTTCCGGGCTTCTGAAAGTTATATTGGCCGGCACGGTTATTCCTTGCGGATGGATGGTCTGGAACCCGGCATCAATGATCGCGCCCGGGAACGTGCAATCGTTATCCATGGCGCCGACTATGTGAACAACCAATGGATTAAACAACATGGCCGCATTGGCCGCAGCCATGGATGCCCGGCGGTGAGCCGGGATGTTGCCGATCAGGTGGTAGATATCCTCAAGGATGGTCAATTTGTCTTTTCTTATTATCCAGATGATAAGTGGCTCGCTTCATCCCCCTATCTCAACTGCCAGCCTGAGCGGGTGGCAACTATTGTTGCGCCACTGAAAAATTCGGGTAGTTGATGCACAAGCGTTGCCTTCCCAAAGCAGCCTGTTTGAGCTGTTGATATCAAACAGTCTTGATACCGTACCAACCGCTAATCATAAACGCCTGAAAAAAGCGAATCGGCACGTCAATCCCGGCTTGTTTTAGCAGGTGTGCAGTTTCTGCTGGTGAGATGACGGAAAGCATTTCGCGTAGTTGCATTGGCAGATTCGCCAGTGATTCCGGAGTGGCTCCCATCATCGATTGCACTGCTTCCCAGTTTTTTAACATGAATGGAAATTCGGCTGAGTCCAAATCAAAGCTGATTTCAGTACTAATCAACATGCCATTAGTGCGTAAGCGGCTATACATTGCCTGATAAAAATTCAATCGGTCTTCATGCTTCACGAAGTGAGCAACCAGAATACTTAACACCGCATCAAAGCTGTCACCTTCAGGCACATCGTCAACATATCCATGAATCAGCTCACAACGATCCCGCACGCCAGCTTCGATAAGCCTTTCACGGCAGACATCCAGCATCCCAATAGATGGATCGACGCCAACAAAGGTCCAGTGAGGAAATGATTTGGAAAGGGAAATTATCTCGGCACCAGTACCAACACCCACACTCAGAATACGCGCCTGCTCTGGAGCATTTTTTAAAATAAGCCGAATCAGAAAATGCATATTATCGGCAATAGGAGCCAACTGCCGGTTTCGTTCATCATAAACCATTGCACCATTTGTAAAATGGTCGATCACAGGGGAGTTGGTGTTCATTCTGAAAAGCTCCAGCTAAGTTTTGCCGAGAGATTTGTTTTGATCAGGTTTAAACGTATGCAGAGTAAATAGGGTATAGGATAAGAGTTTTCATTGGTGCATGACAGCTTTGATTCAGATTATGAGAAATCAAGTAATCGTCGAATTTCAACCGACTCTGACCCCATTGATTGGGTTAGGTTGGGTAGAGCTTGCGAAACCCAACAATTAGATAACGTTGCGTCATTTATGAAGTGTTGGGTTTCATTCTTCAACCCAACCTACGGAATCTGTCACTTTTTATTGTTGATCGTTTGATCTATCTGTCAATTTACGTTCAATACCATGTAACTAATAGCAACATACCGCAGAAATTTACCCGCAGTCACCAATATCAGAAACCACATTAAACGAACCCGCAAAACACCCGCCATAACCGTTAAGGGATCACCGATTATTGGAACCCAGACAAAACACAACGCAAACATGCCGTATTTTACAAATTTCTGTTCTGCCCGCACAAAATCAGCTTCCGACATCCTTAACCACTTTTTTACCACAACCAGACTAGCCCAGTAACCTAGCGCATAGTTGGTGAGTGAACCCAAAACATTACCTGTGGTTGCAGTAATGACTAGCGTAGTGGGGGATAAACCATTCAGCAATAAAGCACTTAAAACAATTTCGGAGCTTAAAGGCAAAATCGTCGCAGCTAAAAATGCAGCGATAAAAAGGCCAATATGGCCCAGCTCTAGAAAATATTCCATTGATGGTTACTGTTTTATTGCAAGGGCAAAGGTTAATGAATGAGGAATTATGTCATTGATTGTGGTGAAGTGAATTTCAATTGATTCTGACACTATTGATTTAATTAATATCATGATCCGATCTGATTGGTGAAATCGGGTAGGTTGGGTTGAGTTTACGAAACCCAACAATCTCCTTTTGCACAAACTGGCTGACCCCTTGATGTTTTGTGTTCACTAGAAATGAGGCTGAGTGTTGCGTAATGCGACAAATTGTCGCATACTTTTAATCAACATTTATTCATCGTATTGATGAAACTAAAACATAGAGATGAAAGGTATTAAATATGGCTACTAGCGTAAGACTGGATGATGAGTTTGTCACGATTGCCAGAGTTCATGCAGAAGCAGAAAGCCGCTCCCTACCTAAGCAAATAGAGTATTGGGCAAAAATTGGCCAAATCATGATCGACAACTCGGACTTGTCGTATGAATTTGTGCGTGAATCTTTACTGGCGACCGAAGAAGTCAAACATGGATTAGTTAAACCTTATGTCAGAAGAACAAAACGAAATTGATGTTTATGAATCGCGACGATTTGAGAAAGCCATTAAAAAGCTGACAAAAGCGCAACTCAAAGTGGTTGAAGATGAGATAGAAAAAATCATTGAAGACCCTGAGATAGGGGAGCAGAAGAAAGGCGATTTAGCTTTTTTGAGAGTGCACAAATTTCAACTTGATAAACAACTGGCACTTTTAGGATACTCTTGGTTGGAAGACAGGCTTGAGATGTATCTGCTACAACTGGGGTCTCACGAAAACTTTTATAAAAAGATGAAAGGGCAACGTAAAGTTGATCAGAAACTGATTAAACCTAAGTAAATAATGTACAGTCAAAAAGGGTAGCGTCCCCTTTAATTCGATTCTCCACCCCTTGATTCCATTTGTGTGTAACGACTTGTTACATGCACTTTATAACAGGTCTCCAAATCTTTTATTCCATTTACGTTCAAGGGGTTTAATGCGCGGTATTAATTTTTCACAAAACGCTTTTAGGCTATCGGCTATTTTAGAATCCGGTTTGGTTGAGGTTTTTAAAACAATGCTTAGAGACAAACCATATATAGCTTTTGCGTTATTGAACCTAAAAGTAGCATACCTCCAGTCAGTAACTTTATTCAATTCAACATGCAATAGAGGCGCAGCAGTTCCGGGACTTGGGTGAACAGCTTTATCCCTAAATCTAAAGTTTTGTTTTAATATCTCTCTCAGGCTTTTACTGCTTGGGGGTTTTAAACGAAATCCCATTCGAAAAACTTCAGATATTTGTTTATATCGCGCGGTACCATTTTCGCGCCATATATTAATAGTTTCCTGTGGAATATCTACATGCTGTTTGATACTTGAATAATAAGCATCCAACGCAATACTAGCAGCCATTATAGATTGCATTCCAGCAATGGATTCTTTCTTAAGGTAACGAGCTATTTTTTCGTTATCTTTTTCTTCCTTTGCAACCATTAACTTTTTATGAGCGGACTCAGTCGCTAGCAAATGTTTATAAGCTATGTCTAACCAATAAGCTGTCATGTCTATTCCAACATTAAGATAAATTGGACTAGCTTCGACTTCACCTTGCTCGTTAACCGACAATGTCAATGATGGAACACTAACAGTGTCTCCTTTAACTAGAA
>NZ_DCSO01000116.1:0-1641 GCF_002325665.1 Methylophaga sp. UBA1464 | reverse complement strand
GTGTCTCCTTTAACTAGAAATACTCCTGGGTCAGGTTTTAAATCAGACACTAAACCTCCGTGTGCATGTAACGCTGAAATAAGCGGCGGCCCGACAGGGCCGGAACGTACTTGATTGACTGGTTAAAAGTCACTATCCGTCACTGGGTTGATGATGGTTATCTCCTCAGAATAACGAGAAAAATCATTATCGCGAGTGACCAACGGCACATTCTCAATTTTCGCTATGCATGCATAAACAAGGTCGGCGCCCTTCAACCGGTCGAAACGATTGAACAGGTCTAAGTCCCATGCCTTCTTTGTGAGCTCCGGGCCAACTTCATACGGCACAGCATTTTCCAAATAGATATGCCGGTACGGCTCTCGGGAGTCATTGTCACCGCGATTTCGCCGAGACTGAGTTGCTTGAAACTCAAAGATCGCCAGATTAGGAATGATCCATTTGGCATCTCTATGGTCTTCAGCAAAGGTATAGCATGGCAGATGGAACTCGTGACTGCTCCTGATTGCGGGAACCAAGAAGCTCGCATCTACAAGGAAAGTTTCTGCCATCCAGGACCCCTTTTAACGCCGCTAGCACGCGCGGCTTTGTAGTGAACGCGAAGCCGCAACGGAAAAGCCGTCGCCGTGCCTACCTTGTTAGCATTTTTACGACCACGATTTAATGATGGCACCAAGACAAACCGCCAATATTGTAACTAATGAAGGAAATAGCCACCGCTTCTCCTTCTCACTTTCGATGGCTCTAGAATGTAGATCAACAGCTGTTGATATTAGAGTTGCCGTGTCGCCGTTAGATAACGGAGTACGAGATATTCTTGTGTTTTTTTCTTGCTCGGGAAGGGATTCTATTTGATCTCGAGTAAGTATTTCTTGTCTATCGACATGAAAACTTCTTTGATGACTACGTCTCCACACGAGAGACACTTTATCTTTTTCCTCATTTAGTCGAAAGAACTCCGGGTGCTCAGAAAATACTTTTTCCCAATAGTCAGCATTGCTCTCTGTGCCAGTTATTCGCTTTGACCACCCAGCAAAATCAAGCTTGTAGAACTTATAGGTGCTCATTACTTGGATCGCCGCGATGACATCAGCCAATCTTTGATCCTTTAAATATGGTGATTTACTCACTAGGCCTCCTTGAATGCTAACAGCATGTTAATTAGGCCTTCGGCCTCATAATTATTTTATCGGGCGGCCATCTAATTATTACACCGCCATTGTTGGATTATCCAACTGTTTGAATAATAGTTAAATAATTAATTACAAGGAATCCTAATTAAAATTAAAAGGCCGTTGACCCGAAAAATATGAAATAAAAAGGCCAGTTATAAACTCACTTTTCAAACTGCCGCTTTAACAAAACATACAAAGCCCCAGTCCCGCCATCTTCAATCGTTGCACTGCAAAACGCCAAGACGGCATCACTTTGTCTGAGCCAGTGATTTAGTTTGCTTTTTAAAACTGGTTTGTTATCGCGTGATCCCCAGCCTTTGCCGTGAATGATTCGTACACAACGGATCTTTTCTTGCTGACATTGTTCGAGAAAATGGGAGAGGGTGGGTTCGGCTTTGGCGAGGGTGAGGCCGTGTAAATCGAGTTCGGCTTCCAGATGTACTCTGCCACTTTTGAGTTTGGCGAA
>NZ_DCSO01000003.1:2289-2559 GCF_002325665.1 Methylophaga sp. UBA1464 | reverse complement strand
GCGATTACAGTAGCCAATCAGGATGCTGATACAGAATAAATAAAAGCGGATATCCTAATCAGGACATCCGCTGAACTTCTAGGGTGAGGTTTATCTAATTGCCTCTACCTGCACTAGGTTATCGGTAAAGGTGGGTGCATGCCCCATATCAACAAACTCAGCTGAGCTGACGCAGTTTACCGTACCGTTATTTCGTTGCCGCCAGTACCCAAGGGTTGCTACAACAATTCCCGGGCCGACATCTTCAGTGATTTGTGCCTTGGCATCAAA
>NZ_DCSO01000003.1:0-2151 GCF_002325665.1 Methylophaga sp. UBA1464 | reverse complement strand
ACAAACTGATCGCCTTGTGCTTTGAGTTTATTATCCATATTGGCGTAACAGGAATTCAAGAAGCCATGACTCTTCGGAGAAATGATATTCAGCGGGAAACGTTTAGCCAGTTCAGGATTAGACTGAGGCGTTTCTCTTGAAGCCACGTAGTCAGGTAGGCTATCCAGCGGTTCACCAGGTTGAAAGCCGTCATACATCTGTCTGAACGGGCCGGCAACAAAGTTGGTGGCATCATCAATACGGAAATGACATTTGCCGGAAGCTGTTGGAAAATTTCCGACCTTATGTGGTGCCCGATTGTCTCTGGTACCCACATTAAGTCGTGCAAAACCATGTTCACGCAGATAGGCTAAATCAATGCCTTCACAGGCTGGAGAGTCCCAGTCCACATAGTTTTCCAGACATTCACTATCGTTCCATTTGAAATTTTCTTCTTCATAGCCCATTTTGGCAGCAAGGCGGCGGAAGATTTCATTGTTCGGAATGGCTTCACCGGGCGAATCAACACATTTTTCATTGTAGGTGAGATAGAGATGACCCCATGACAACACCATATCTTCCATTTCAGCACCCATTGATGCAGGCAAAACGATATCGGCAAATGAAGCGGTGTCAGATAGAAAATGTTCCGCCGATACCAGAAATAAATCTTCCCGCATGAGTCCCGCCACGATTTTGTCTGTTTCAGCCGCCTGAGTAACAGGATTGGCATTCCAGCACATCATCGATTTGATCGGAATATCAAGATTCATTTCATTGGTTAAGGCCCGGCCAATCTGAATCGCATTAATCACCCGAGTGCCTTCCGGAATTAAATCGGGACGACAGATAACATCAAATTTATAGGGGTGTTCCCATACCGGGAATTGTAAAGCGCCACCCCCAACATGTCGCCATGCGCCGACTAATGCCGGTAAGGAGCTGATAGCCCGAATGGCCTGACCTCCACCATAATTACGTTCCAAGGCAACCCCCAGACGAATGGCTGCAGGTTGAGTGGTGGCAAATTCGCGAGCAAGCTGTCGAATATCGTGAGCGCTTACTCCGGTAATATCTTCAGCCCATTCTGGTGTTCGTTGTTTAGCGCGTTCAGCCAGTTCGGCATATCCAACAGTATAGTTATCTACATAATCCTGATCGACTAATCCTTCCTCAATGATGGTGTGCATCATTGCCATAGCAAGCGCACCATCAGTGCCCGGTTTGGGGGCAATATGCCAATCGGCTTCTTTGGCTGTTTTGGATTTGTAAGGATCAATAACAATGACTTTGGCACCGCGTTTCTGAGCATCTTTAACGATATGCCAGTGATGCAGATTAGTGCTGACGGAATTGCAGCCCCAGATAATGATGTATTTAGAATGAATAAAGCTTTCCGGATCCACGCCAGCAGTTGGACCAACGGTTAACAGCCAGGCGGTACACGAGCCTTCACCACAAAAGGTACGTTCACAAACGGTCGCGCCCATTTTATTAAAGAAAGCATCGCCGCCATTCAGGCCATGAACCAGTCCCTGATTACCAAGATAACTATAAGGAATGATGGCCTGAGGCCCATATTCATCAATAATCGCTTTCCAGCGATCGGTGATTTCGGTGAGTGCTTCATCCCAGCTGATTTGTTCAAACTGGCCACTGCCCTTGGGGCCGGTTCGACGCATGGGATGTAAAACACGTTCGGGATGGTAATGACGTTTTTCGTAGTCTTTGAGTTTGACGCACAAGCCGCCACGGGTCATTGGATGGTCAGCATTACCCCGGACAGAGATTAACTGACCATTTTCAACTTCATAGACCATCGAACAGGTATCAGGGCAATCATGTGGACAACCGCCGTGATGAGTGGTTTTCAATACACTGGCCATAACAATTTGCCTCCCGAAATCATCTGCAACAAGTTTTATGACTATACATCAGTCTGGAACGGGAATTTTGCCCGCTATTTAGCCAAAATATAAAAATATATAACATTGTTTATACTCGGTTTTTTGGTCTTTATCCTGTATTAATCAATCATTCATAGGAATATGTTAGCTTCACCCGAAGGCTTGTTGATCTTTCATAGCCGCCTCTGTTGTGGCTGAAAATGCAACACTTATGTCCACGGATGGACTGTATGCCGGCGCGCCAGGGAGGCGCGCGCCGGCCTGT
>NZ_DCSO01000073.1:11772-16735 GCF_002325665.1 Methylophaga sp. UBA1464 | reverse complement strand
ACAGGTATTCAGTATCGAGATCGTACCTGAACTGGCCGAGCGGGCGAAGGTTGATTTAGAGCGAACCGGTTATCTCAATGTCACCACGCGTGAAGGTGATGGCTACTACGGCTGGGAAGAAGAAGCCCCGTTTGATGCCATCATTGTTACGGCGGCCAGTGATCATATTCCACCCCCATTACTGAAACAGCTCAAACCCGGTGGGCGCATGGTGATTCCGGTTGGCAGCCGATTTATGGTGCAGCATCTGGTGCTGGTCACCAAAGAAGCTGACGATAATATCGTGACAGAGCAATTGCTGCCGGTTCGCTTTGTACCACTGACCGGCCAGCGCTGATGTTTCGACTTTCCGGAGTCTACCTGCTCGGTATAACCCTGATATCCGCCTCAGCACTGGCGTATCAAGTGTTGTTACTTCGGCTGTTTTCGATTATTCAATGGCATCATTTTGCCTTTATGATCATCAGCCTGGCTTTACTTGGTTATGGTGTCAGCGGCGTGTTCCTGGCACTGGCCCGGGACTATGTCAGCCGGCATTTCCCGTCGGTTATCATGACCAACTTGTTGCTGCTGGCCCTGTCCATGCCGCTGTGTTTTATGCTGGCCCAGGAATTACCGTTTAATCCGTCGGAATTATTGTGGGACCCGTGGCAACTGCTTTACTGGTTAGCCGTTTACCTGGTATTGGCCGTGCCGTTCTTTTTTGCAGCCAATATTATCGGTTTGTCGTTTTACCAGTTCCGGACGGGGATCTCGACACTTTATGCTGCTGATTTGCTGGGTGCTGCGCTGGGTAGTATCGGTATTATCGTTTTGCTGTTTGGTTTTTTGGTTGAGCAGATTTTAGTAATTTTGCCCTGTCTGGTCTTGTTTGCCGGGTTATTGCTGGTGTCCCTGGCATGGGAACATTCCGGGACCAAAAAGCTGTCCTGGCAGGCGTTGATGATAGGCGTGGCAGCACTGATGCTGGTTCTGGTGCCGGCATCGCTGCAACTGCAAATGTCACCCTATAAAAGCCAGAGCCAACTCATGACGATACCCGAGACCGAGGTAGTGAAAACCTATTCCAGCCCGCTTGGCGTATTGAATGTAGTAGAAAGCAAGGCGGTACCACTGCGTTATGCGCCCGGTCTGAGTATCAGCAGTGAAGCGAATTTGCCGGAACAACTGGCGGTTTTCAGTGATGGCGACGCGATGACCGCTATCAACCGTTTTGATGGCAATCCCGTAGGATTAGAGTATCTGCAGCAGACTACCTCCGCCTTGCCCTACCAGTTTGATGCGATGGACGATGTGCTGGTGCTGGGCGCAGGTGCAGGCAGTGATGTGTTGCAGGCGCTGTTATTTGGTGCAACACGGATTGATGCGGTGGAACAGAATCCACAGATGATACGTTTGCTTAAAAACGATTATGCTGAGTTTGCCGGAGAACTTTATTCCTTGCCACAGGTATCGGTGCATCAATCCGAGGCCAGGTCTTTTGTTACACGAACCGAAAATCAGTATGACCTGATAACGATGTCGATGATCGATGGCTCGGGCATGTCTTCAGGTGGTTTGTACTCAATGACGGAAAATTATCTTTATACCGTTGAGGCGATGCAGCTTTATCTGCAGCATTTGAAACCAGACGGTTATTTGAGTCTCACACGCCGAGCTACGCTGCCACCACGTGATATGCCAAAGTTAGTGGCGACTTTGAAAAAATTACCACAGGTAAACGTATCACAAAGCCTGATCCTGATTCGTAGCTGGCAGACAAGCACCCTGCTGCTCAAGAATGGTGTGGTGACTGAGGATGAAATCAGTCGCCTCAAACACTTCAGTCAGCAGAATAATTTTGATCTGGCCTATTATCCGGGCATCAATCCCGGGGAAGTAAATCGGTTTCATAAGCTCAGTCAGCCTTATCTTTACCAGGCAGCATCTGCTTTGGCGGGATCTGAAGGCGATAAATTTATCGAAGATTACAAGTTCAATCTCCGGCCGGCGACAGATGATCAGCCGTATTTTTCCCAGTTTTTCAGGTGGCAGACCTTACCGGAGATACTATCACTCCTCGATCAGGGCAGTGTGTTCCTGTTGGAAAGCGGTTATCTACTGTTGTTAGCGGCACTGGTGCAGGCGCTGGTCGCCAGTGCCCTGCTGTTGTTACTACCATTATGGTTATGGCAACGGCGTCAGGGCAGGCGGGCGGCTAACCCACTGCATAAAAAAGTGCTGGGTTATTTTTTTGTACTGGGGCTGGCGTTTTTATTTATCGAAATCGCCTTTATCCAGAAGTTTATCCTGATCCTGCATCACCCTGTTTATGCCGTCACCACGGTAATAGCCAGTTTTCTGTTGGCAGCAGGTCTGGGAAGTTATGTCTCCGGTAAACTCCCACATATCGAACCGCAAAGGCGCGTTAGTGCTGTGGTGATGGGCATCGCACTTCTGAGTCTGGTGTATCTACTGGCATTTGGTCCGATATCGGCATTTTTGTTACAACAAAACGATGTTCTGCGATATATGCTGGCGGTTTTACTTATACTGCCTATCGGGTTTTGTATGGGAGCACCGTTTCCAACAGGGCTGGCAGTCCTAAGCCGTGAGCATGCTGATTTGATCCCCTGGGCCTGGGGCATTAACGGATTTGCTTCGGTGATGAGCCCGATTCTCGCGACTCTGATCGCGATGCAATTTGGTTTTCGTGTTTTGATCTGCGTCGCCGTGTTTTTATATTTATTGGCGGCCTGGCTGTTTCCCGGAACTGGCAAAATCAACCGCGATTCGAACTAAACCAACCTGTGAGTTATTGGAAGCAGAATCAATTGCTAATGTTTAACCCAACCTGAGCGCCCAATTACCCTTGTGATATTGATTACAGTTCTCTTCAGAATCGTATGCGATATGATCACCAAGACGTTTGAACTCGATATCCATCGTTTTAAATTCAGCTTGAATAAGGGATATCAATGCCTGGCTGTCATCTGATTGGAGGTAATTTTTCAAATTCTCGTTTGTATCAAATACACAAACCACCATTAAGCTATTTGGATAATCATCATAGTTCACCAAGTGCGTTAGCCACTGAAAACCAGCGATATCTTTTAATGCCTGTTCACATACATCGGTCAATTTTAGCCGAAGTTCGTTATCAATTTTTTTATCTGTTTTACGCATAGTTCATATCAGGTCTGATGATTTTTAGATCTTAAGGATGTTCGCTCTGTTTTACAGATTTTTCTATCTGATACTATAGGTCACGTTCGAGAAGCTAATATAGCCAATTAAAACATCATACCGACATCAATCACATTTCAAATCAATAAGACTAATGAGAGAGAAAGAATGAGTGAAAATTCACCAGCAAAAACATTTCAACAACGTGCCGATGAATTCATCGCCGTTGCAAATCAGCAAGCAGCAGTAAGTACTGTAGACGAGGTCAATACGTCAATACTCTATTCAACCGCCCGGTTTAATGCCTTCAGCGTCGCCCGTTCTGTTGAAAGTGCCGAGATTCTGAAGGCCGAAAAACAAGCCGCCATTGAATTTTTCACCCAACGTTACGCAGAAATGCTCAATCAAAACCTTGAAGAATATATTGCCCGTTTCGATAGCTATAGACAGAAATAATAAATCACTAAAATATAAAGCCCTGTTGAGTCTAAACAGGGCTTTATGTTCATTCATGCTAAGCCAACTTGATCTCGTCTGACAGACGTTTTTTGAACATTATCGAGATCATCCACCGACCGAGTAGCAGCTTGAGATATCAGGCCATTGTTCAGCCTTGATGGTCGTATAGTGGTTCCAGAACGCATTGTCGATAGCCTTCAAGCTGATGGCGGTGTCTTCGCGACGGTATCGTGCCAGGTGTCCCGGCCCGCCGTTATAAGCGGCATAGGTTGCCTTGATCAAATTGTCATCACCGCCGGGCTGTTCGTGCTCGCCTTTGCGGATTGCATAATCAACCAAATAATGGGTCAGAATTTCGATGCCGGCGTTCACATTGTAGTCAACCTCATCAACGAGGCGTTCAAGATCGTAGACATTACGCCAGACCCGACCGTTGATTTGCATCATGCCCACTGCGCCACCGGCTGAACGCAGTACCTGAGGCCCGTCACGTGAACTAACGAGGTGGCGCCAGCAGGATTCTTTCCATGCGGTGGCACGAACCAAAGGATCGAGTCGCTCTGCCATCGTGTCCGGCAAGCGATCATTTTCGGCCAGCCAGGCGTTAGTTTGCTTCTCCAGTAAGCTGGCGACCAGCTCAAGGTAGGCATCAAGATTATCCCGTTGCGGCACTAGTCCCTTTAAAGCCTCTTCCGGGGGGATACTGTCGGCATGGGCGGCCGGAAACAGCCAGGACCCTAGCCAACTGAAGCCACCACTGATTTGTCCTGCTAATTCTTCTGTTGTGAATTCGGCCTCATTGCTGGTATCCAATCCAAACAAATCGCGAAACTCGGGATCGACCTCCAGGGGTAACGGTGTAAAAGTCGGCGGTGCCGATTCGGCAAGCAGCAAGCGGGCAAGCCTTCGCAACCCGTCACGCGTAATTTCAAATCCATACTCAGGCCCGAGGGCGTCAAGAGCACGCAGTGCGTCACCACCCGCAATAAACGTAGCAAGCTTGAAATCAGCCTCCAAGCCTGGGGTCTTCAGACGTTCAAGTTCGTTCATCAGTGGCCGCAACCGATCCCATGTCGCCAGGAAAAGTTCTCGAACCGGATCATATTCGGGATCATCGACCGTCAGCGCTTCGGCAATCGCGTGTCGCGCGTCGAGCAGCACGGCGAGTAATTCAAGACGTAAAATACGGGACTCAGTCGAGTAGGCCAGCGCCGAAATAATGGTGGTCAGAAACCCGTCTAACTCATCTTCAAGTGTTTGCCATTCAGCTAACTCACTGTCATCCAAAATTGGCTCGGGCGCGCGAAGGTCTGGTTCAGGAGCGCGAACCTGGAAAGCG
>NZ_DCSO01000073.1:6919-11676 GCF_002325665.1 Methylophaga sp. UBA1464 | reverse complement strand
AGGAGCGCGAACCTGGAAAGCCAGCCAAGCCCTGATGCCTGTTTCTTCAGTCTGCAGGCGGGTAATATGGGTTCGTTGAATGAGGGACTGCTCACCACCTTGCGCACTACCCTGACCCAGCATTTGCACGATCAATCCATCAAGGCCGTTCAGTGGCCCGGCCAGGTCAATTTGTACCCTCCTCATGCGCGGCAGCACCAGCGCATCGGCAATGATCTGAGCGGGTTTAGTCAAAATGCCAGGGGTACTGTCCGGGCGCGACAATTCAATCGAATCAGGTACAAATTCTATGGCCTGTCCCGATGCCATAACCTGAGGGGTCAATTTCAGTGCAAGACGGCCCTGCCACGGTTTCGGTCCCCGGCAGGCACCGAGCACGTAGCCACCGGTAGTAGCAGTCAATGCCATTCCAACAGACAGTTGGTCACCATCGGTCACCACCACCATATCGGATAACTCAACCCGGTTGCATGGGTCGTTGCTAATCGTGCTTTGGCCATTTTCATCGAAATCAAGGACGCGACTGATCGCCGTCTGAAGATGAGCGGTTTCAGCCAGCAAAGGGATCTCAACTTCGCCCGCTGACAGCGCGTTCGAACTATATAAGACGAAAAGCAGCCACCCAATATGTTTCATTCGATGTTCCAATGGTTAAAAGCGAGATGATTCAGGGTCAGGGCTCGATCCAGTGCTGACCTGTAATATTATGCCGCTCTTTTTAAAGAAGTGTTATGAAATACAGCGTTCGAGCAGATCAAGGATGATTGCCTTGTCAAAGCAGTAGTCTTCAATCAGATTTGAAACCAAAATCTTCGCAATCTCGCGGCGCTTCAATTTGGATACCTGGCTTTTTATGATCAGCCCTGACCTTTGCATAGTACGCCCGCACACATATTCATCAGCTATTTGTCACTATGCCTGATAACACTATCATTGGTTCATTAGGTAATTCAAAGTAAGACCTCTTTATCAACGATAAAAGAACAAAGTATGCGACATGATTTGCGGAATTGAGCCCAGTGATCAGGCTATATTTGGCGGTGCAGGCAACACCAATCTATATAAATGTTATTGACCAACATTATGCAGGAGCAATAAGCCCTCCCGACCGATTATCTTTCTACCCGTGATACCCACCCCCCCTGACAAGCAAGGATGCATTTATGTCAAAACCTATTCTTTTATTTTTAGCGGTTTTCTATTTCACCGTTCAAGTTTTCGCCGTTGGAGCAGAGACACCACCACAGGTCCAACTGGCAAACGTTTATGACCAGGATAATGTCAGTGACATCAGCAACTACTTGGTCAGTGAAAAATACGATGGTGTGCGTGCCATATGGACAGGCGAAGAACTGCTTACCAGGCAAGGCAATGCAATATCAGCTCCTGAATGGTTTACTGCTCCCCTTCCTGGGGTTTGGCTTGATGGTGAGCTATGGACACGACGGCAGGATTTCGACGCTTTAAGCGGTATTGTACGAACCCAAACGCCAGATGATGAACTTTGGCGTGAAGTCAGATATATGGTTTTTGATATGCCCGACGCGAACCTTCCTTTTGAGCAGCGTTATAACAACTATTCACGCCTGGTCGAACAGATAAATGCTGACCATATTCAGGCCGTCAAACAACAACGTTTTGACTCCAACCATGCATTAAGTGAACACCTGCAAACGCTGGTTGAAAATGGTGCGGAAGGTTTGATGTTGCATTTAGCATCAGCGCCGCACCGCTCCAACAGAAGTGATGCTTTATTGAAGTTAAAACCTTACTTTGATAACGAAGCTGAAGTCATTGCGCATTTACCCGGTCAGGGCAAATACACGGGCATGCTTGGAGCGCTGCGAGTAAAGAATCAACAAGGCATTGAATTTTCTATTGGCACTGGGTTCAAGGACGCGGATCGCGCGAACCCTCCGCCTATCGGCAGTATCATCACTTATAAATACCATGGCTTCACAAATAATGGCGTGCCCCGTTTTGCCAGCTTTTTACGAATCAGGGAGTAATGAGAATTGAGGGGCGGACGGAGTGAATTGCCTTGCCAGCGCTACGATGCCAAGGCACGGAGCACAAGCTCCGGCTCTTTGGCGACGACATTCAAAAGCACCAGAGCGGGTCCTTGCGGGGTACGATCCCCACGCTCCCAGTGGCGGAGAGTACTGACGCTTATACCGAATGCCGATGCAAATTCATTTTGGGACATACCGACTTTAGTCCGAATCTTCTTTACATCCAGCGGGCTAAATTCGTGTACCACGGCTTTACTGGATTTGCCTTTAGAAAACTCTACTGCCTCGGTCAAACCCTGTTTAATACTTGAAAATGCATTAGTCATCATTGCCACCATAGTGTTTACGTAAAAGACGGGTGAATTTTGCAAGTTGATTTCGCTCGGACTTGCTCAGATTCGCTTTTTCACCTTTGCCGAATACAGTTAATAAAAACAGCGGCATCGTGCCATTGTGGTAGTAGTAAATAATGCGAACCCCACCACTTTTACCTTTTCCTTGGGCAGACCATCGTAGCTTCCTAATTCCACCCGTGCCCTGCATGAGGTCGCCAGATTGAGGATGGAGAGCCAAATAATTGATAATGCTGACCTTCTCTTCTTCGCTGAGAAGACCCAATGCACGTTTCAGGAATTCAGGTAGCTCTACGATCGTCTGCATGAAACAAAATGTAATCCATTGGATTACCCTTTGTCAAGACGGCCTAACGTTTTAAGCAGTGGCACAACTGGCTATGTCCGATGCCTTAACGTGTTAGCCGCCTTTAGTTGATTTTCGACATTAATTCTCGAACCTCGTCAGCACGTAATGGCCTAACAAGACGATCCACTTCATTACCATCGTGCAGGAGTATCAAAGTTGGCCAGAGCTTTACCTTGAACAAACGCCCCAGTCGTTTGCCCTTTCCATCATAGATTTTGATATGTCGGAGTTCTGAATGTTCAGATACGACTTCGTCTATCGCCGAACGTGCAGCCTGACAGTGTCCACACCAGGGCGCGCCAAACTCAAGTAAAACCTCACCGGGTAACTCGCTAATTTGTTCAAATGTAAATGCTTCTTCGGCGTAATCAGAGTTAGAACCAATATCACTGGTTTTCATCCTTTTTACTCCCCACTGTAAGTTACAAGAATAATCAAAAGGGTCAGAGTGTTTGATTTTTAGCTTGCTCGCGAAATTTCTCCGATTTCCTGTCACCACCACGATGAGCAGGCTCCACACGTCGGTTAATCTGTGTTTCAACCTGTCGTTTGAAACGCTCACTACCCAATACCCACGCTTTATTGGTTGCAGCTCTTATTAATTCTAATGTGTTATCAGATAAACACTCATCAAACAAACCAACATACCTGGAAAGCCTTTCAGTATGAGTATCGCCTAATTTCACGTATTGCTCATGCGGCGTTAACAACGCGATTGACTTCCCCACTGCATTTGCTTGATAACTTGACCAGGGATATTCGACTGGATGCTCTACCATGCCTGCTCTAACAGGATTCATTTCAATGTATCTCATTAAAGTTAATAAGTAATGATCGCTATCGACAAGTGTTGATTTATATCGTCCTTCCCACAAAGTTCCTGTGCGTTGATAGGTTTTATTAATGTACAAAACATAATAACGCCCTATTGATTGCATCATTTTACTGATAGCACCCTCGTGTTCAGTTGAAAGTAATAAATGAACATGATTTGTCATTAGTACATAGGCATGTACTTTCACTTGATACTTCTCGGACAAGTCTTTGAGTTTAGCTAAATAAACCGTGTAATCCTCATCAGCGAAGAAGATAGCTTGGCGATTATTACCTCGTTGAATGATATGTTGAGGACAGTCCTTTATAAACAATCTTGGCAATCGGGCCATGAGCAATCCTTGCTTAATGACGATAAAATTTATTTATTCACTGAACAAAACCAAATTCTCTGACCTTTTAGGTTCCGCCCCATCCAAGAGCTATTTCCAACCCTGAATCCATTTTTCCTGGTTTTTTAATTCCGTCCAGTCGATTGAATAGATCTTCTTAGAAATAATCGCTTCCACTTTGCATGAGATAACTGAGCCATCTTCGTCAAACTCGATATCTGATACCAAGAAATGCTTTTCTCGCTTTATCGGATTCACCGCGGTCCACTTACTGTTATGTAGCTTAGCTGGGTTTATTCGATTCATAGCAATGCCTGGTGACAATATTATCCAATTTAAGATTAACATGACTCGATTGTAAATAAACTCTCATCCTAAATAGTGTCTAAGCGTTTTCGTGTAGCCTTAAAATACTCCATAACGACTTTTCATCGGCTGCATAAATATATGCTTAGAGTAAAATCAAACACTCTGACCCCATTGATTTCTGTTCTTCCTGCTGGCCTCCGGTGATATGTTTTACGAAAAGCTTGTCCATATCATGCCGACGTTCAAAGACAAGCGCAACGCGACCAGAATTAGCTATGATATCGAACGCAAGTTGTCGAATTATTTGTTTACCATTACCCTCATTAACGCTGCGCTCGGAATAACAATTGGTGTAGCAATGTGGCTACTGGGCATGCCAAATCCCATCTTATTCGGTGTGTTAGCGTTCGTCTTTAATTTTGTGCCCTATATTGGCGCTATTGTCGGCGTTGCGATCGCGGCCCTCGTGGGTTTGCTCACCTTTGACCATACCGGTGCCGCGCTGCTGCCGGCCCTAGCTTACTTGATCCTAACTATTGTTGAAGGACAGCTTGCCACGCCATATTTC
>NZ_DCSO01000073.1:1269-6832 GCF_002325665.1 Methylophaga sp. UBA1464 | reverse complement strand
GACGCCATATTTCGTAGGCCGGCGGTTGGAAATGAACCCCGTCGTGATTTTTCTCACGGTCGCCTTGTGGGCCTGGATGTGGTCAATCGTGGGCATGTTGGTGGCAGTGCCGTTATTGGTCGCTGTTCGTACCTTTTGTGAGCACATCCCCAAGTTGCAGGCATTTGGTACTTTTCTTTCGGCACGAGGCAGTGAAAACGTTGATCGAGAAAACTCCGCCCCCTAAGCCTGACGCGTTATATCTGGTGCTTGCTTATAAGGGAATCAAGGGGTCAGCCATTAACCCGTTTGGTTCCCTTTTGTATCACCTTTGTTGAGTTCTTTAGAAAGACAACTTATAGCCTTATCAATGTCTGGTATAAATGCAGCAAGCACAATTCTGACTGTAACAACGTGCTTGTTCTTAATATGGAAGTACTCATCTGGAGTTTTATCCAAATCAGTGGCCGCAGCCAAGAGGCTCAAACGTATAGGAGTCTCTCTTACCAACAGATATGCGTGGAGTACATGTTTTATTTCTTCGCGAGTAAGTAGTGAAATTTGTGGAAGTAACACGTCATAGATGCCCGTCTCGATGTTCTTGGGTAGAAACCAATCTTGGTCAGTTTCAACACTTTCAGATTTATCCTTGAATGAGCCTTTCAATGATTCAAGCTCCGTAATCAGAGCTTGCCTGATTGAATTTCGCTCGTGTTTCAGTTCGTCTTTTCTGAGATCCCGGCTGAGCTTAGAATTGAAAATGAGCGTAGCAATAACACCCAGAAAGCCTAAGATTCCCACAATTAATGTTTGGTAAGTTTCAATCAATTCTAGGATTCCACTCATAACCTGCTTATTGCTCGACGAACAAGGGGCAACATTCAAGGAAGATCAAGGGGTCAGCCACTGACCAATCCCCTCCGTGAGATTTTAATATCGCAGGCCTATCCGTTTGCTTGCAGCCCCACAACGTTGAAATTTTTCATTGCCAAAGGCTTCAGCCCAAAGAGTGTCATCTGTAATTTTTTGATTCTCTTTCCCAAACGCCATTTTAATCCAGGGCTCAGCCATCTTGATTTTCTGGCACATTTAATTCTTGCTTTTGATTCTTGTTAAATTTTGCTCTAATTAAAGAAATAACCCCGTCATATTTAACGGGAGTGTTCTGCATTTCAACGATTAATTCATTTGCACCAAATTTATTTATAATCCTGTCATCAAACAATAAAGTACAACTGAGTCCTTTTCGTTCCATAAAGTCTTTTTTGTTAATTTTATTAAATATGTAATTTTCTCTAAAAAGTTTTATGTTTGAATTTTCGACATACTCAGAATACTGAGTTTTTATTTCATTGATACCATTCTTAATATTTATGGAAGATTCGATAAAATTAACCATATAATCAAGCTCAGATAATACTTGCCATTTATAAAAACCAACAGTTTTTTCACCTCTAATATGATCATAATAACGAAGATCATATACACGGGATAGAAGCCATAAATATTCTTCATCAAAAGCATCGAAAAAAGTTGGCAAATGCATTTCAAATAAACGTTTAAAAACACTAAGTCTATCTATATGTT
Source organism: Methylophaga sp. UBA1464 (assembly GCF_002325665.1). Classification (NCBI taxonomy): domain Bacteria; kingdom Pseudomonadati; phylum Pseudomonadota; class Gammaproteobacteria; order Thiotrichales; family Piscirickettsiaceae; genus Methylophaga; species Methylophaga sp. UBA1464. Next base: position 5,266 of record NZ_DCSO01000073.1, on the reverse strand, counting down.
TTCCTGTTCTTACTCCTTTAGCAGCCAATAATAGCTTTAAATATTTCTCAACTGAAATGCTGGAAAGGACTATTCCTTGTAGCAAGAAATCATCAATCAGAAGATGCCTCGCTGCTAAATAATCACGGAACGCAAGTGCTTGATAATTTAAAGCATCTTTCGTAGTTGTAGTCTGCTGATTATTATTCCTCCGAGCCATTTTTATAAATTTTTCGCTATCAATTCTGCTTTTAACAAACCACCTTTCGTAAGTAACTTTGCTGAAAAATTAGGTTTCCGCTTCGTTTTATAGGTGTCGTAAATTAATTTCAGACCATCCGCTGTTAATAGTGAGATATTGATATCTGTATCCATTGCAGCGGACTCAACAAAGTCAGCTGAAAAAGCTGGAGCAATGATCAATACTTGTGCAACTCGTTTTCCTTGGCTCTCACAACGATTAGCATAAGCTTTCACCTGTCGTGAAGTAGTGGAATACTTTGCATAATCACCATTTTTAAATGATTTTGCTTCACCAACAATTACGTCATCTTCGCTGAGTGAAATCAAAATATCGGCTTTATCTTTGGCCGTATTTAAAGATTTTCTTAGCTCTTCGTTAACATTAAGCTCAAGACTTTCCAATATTGCTTTTATGGTTTCCTCAAATTTGCTGCCGAGTTCGGACTCATTAATTTCAACCCCAGCCGCTCTTAAGCCAGCTAAATCACGGCGTGAAAGCAAACCAAAGTTTTCAATTAATTTATCATTTGCACTGGCGAAAGCTTCCAGAATAACAACACGTGGATTACCTTTCTTGGACAGCTTCATGCTGTCTCTGAGGTTTTTTATTTCTTCATTGGAAAGGAGGTAAAGAATATCATGAGGAGTAATTGAAAGAGCGCGTAATCTTTCTGTATCAAGCTCTTCATTGTCTTCCAGTTCAAACTCTCGTCTGAGGCGTTCAATAAATGTTTCGTTAGACTCATTATTTAAACTATTAAAATTACTTTCTAATGCTTCGAATAATTCTTTATAACTCGTGGCACTGATAGCATCAAATTCTCTTTCTGTAGCCGATCTTAAACTTTCAATAATAATATTAATTCGTTCATCCAGTGTAGTCCCTAGTCTTTCAGCTGGGATATCAAGCTCATTAATTAATTCTTTAAGTCGTTCTTTACGCTGATTTTGATTTTCGTCTTTGTCGAATAAATCATCTGAGAGAATATCTCTGATATTAATTCCGGCATGTAAAATCGTATTGATTTTCTCTGCCCTTGTTATCCCACGAATACGCTTGTCGTAACTTTTCAAGATGTTAGATAACTCTGCATCTGATAAACACCGGAAAATACGTAATAAGTATTTATCTGCTAATTCTTTATTCTGTATTTCATTCAATACAAGAATGATTTCATCAGGAATTAGAACTTCTGAAGTCCGTCGATTAATAAAAATTATGCCCATTTCTCGAAGAGTCTGAAGGCATGCTTCAACAGTCTCTTTACCGGCTTTAATGGGATCGGAAAGATGTTCTATCGCAGCAGCTTCATCCTGAGAAATTTTTAATTCATGTGCCAAAGTATTTAGAATACTTCGTTCATCATCTGAAATATTTGCTTGTCGATTAATTTGTAAATCGTTTTTGTATGCGACCTCAATACAATTTCGAAAAATACTTAATCGATGAGCATGATCATAATTTTCTTGGTCGGTCTTTTCGATTTCGTTTATTAATTCTTGGGATAATTTGTCTAAACGTTCCTGTTCTTTTGAATATAACTGTTCGATCCATGAAGTCCGTGCAACAGCATTCCCATCTCTGGTTAATATATTTATTAATAATCCCGTTGAGGCTCCAGCCATTGCCAGCTGTGATTGAATCGAAGACTTATAGTCAGGTGAAACAGCATTAAATAGATGAGTTATTTCAACACCAGATGCTTCTTTGATATGTTTATTAACTTTCTTTAATGTTTCAGAGATAGATTTATTTGATTTCTCTGCCGATGTGCAGAGCTTATCTAGGCAGGTAATAAACTTGGATTTTTCAATCTGGTTGATTGATGAGAGAACTTGCTGAAGCTTCATTGGACCTCCTTATCTACGAGTAAAAACTCACTAGAGCCCAAAAAACTTAATATCATTCTGATACTTAGAACGACCAGCTTCTCAAGATCATAAAGAAGGACAATAGACGGATTTTGCTTGAGTTACAAGCCTGACGGGCATTCGCGCCCGTCAGTTCATTTTAAAATGTAACTTATTTTCATTCCGGCCGCATATGCGGAAACAGCAATACGTCTCGAATTGAGGGTGAGTCAGTCAACAACATCACCAGACGATCAATACCAATCCCCTCACCGGCTGTTGGTGGCATACCGTATTCCAGAGCACGGATATAGTCGGCGTCGTAGTGCATGGCTTCGATATCACCGGCATCTTTTTCAGCAACCTGGGCTTTGAATCGTTCGGCCTGGTCTTCGGCGTCGTTTAACTCTGAGAAGCCATTAGCGATTTCACGGCCACCGACGAAGAATTCAAAGCGGTCGGTAACAAACGGATCGTTATCACTGCGTCTTGCCAAAGGTGATACTTCGGTTGGGTAGGCTGTAATAAAGGTCGGTTGCATCAGTTGATGCTCAACGGTTTTCTCGAAGATTTCGATTTGTACTTTACCAAGACCGTAGCTGTCTTTTAATGGAATACCCAAGCCTTGAGCAACTTCTCTGGCGGCTTCGATGCTGTCGAGTTGTTCGGCTTTCAGATCCGGGTTGAAATGCAGGATCGAGTCTTTAACGGTCATGCGATAAAATGGCTGGGCAAAATCAATATCCAGACCTTGATAATGCACCTGACTGCTGCCGAGTACATTTTGGGTCACTGTGCGCAGCATGTCTTCGGTGAGATCCATTAGATCATTAAAATCTGCATAGGCCTGATAAAACTCGACCATGGTGAATTCTGGGTTATGGCGAGTAGACAGACCTTCGTTACGGAAATTACGGTTGATTTCAAACACCCGTTCAAAGCCGCCGACAATCAGTCGTTTCAGATACAGTTCCGGTGCGATACGCAGGAACAGATCCATATCTAATGCATTGTGATAGGTGGTGAACGGTCTGGCTGTGGCACCGCCGGGAATGGCTTGCATCATTGGCGTTTCGACTTCGAGGTAGTCTTTGTCCATCAGGTAACGACGCACGCCATCAATGACTTTGGTACGAATCCGGAAGGTTTCACGGCTGGCTTCGTTCATGATCAGATCGACGTAACGCTGGCGATAGCGGGTTTCCATATCGGACAGGCCGTGGAATTTTTCCGGTAATGGACGTAGTGATTTGGTCAGTAATTTGATGGTTTCGACATGTATCGACAATTCACCCTTTTGGGTACGGAATAAGGTACCTTCGGCAGCAATGATGTCGCCGTTATCCCAGGTTTTGAATTGTGGATAGACGCCTTCTGGTAATTCATCACGCGCGACATAGAGCTGGATATCACCGGACATATCACGCACGGTGGCAAAGCTGGCTTTACCCATCACCCGTTTGGTCATCATTCGACCGGCAATCGCAACGCGGCGTGGTGTGGCTTTGAGTTGATCGCCATCCCACTCGGCATATTCGGTTTGCAACTCGCCGTTCATCACATTGCGACGGAAGTCATTGGGGAAGGCATTGCCTTGCTCACGAATGGTCGCCAGTTTTTCACGACGTTGGGCAATCAGTCGGTTTTCGTCAAATTCTGTTTCTTGGGTCATGTTGGATTCGCTTGTAAACCTGATTTGAGTGAGGCTTCAATGAATTGATCCAGATCGCCATCCAGAACCGCCTGCGTGTTTCCGGTTTCGACACCGGTACGTAAATCTTTGATGCGTGATTGATCGAGTACATAGGAGCGGATTTGACTGCCCCAGCCGATATCCGATTTGGATTCTTCGGCGGCCTGTTTGACTTCGTTTTGCTTTTGTAATTCCAGCTCATAGAGTTTGGCGCGTAACTGGCTCATCGCC
>NZ_DCSO01000073.1:0-1103 GCF_002325665.1 Methylophaga sp. UBA1464 | reverse complement strand
GTGTTAACGTGCTGACCACCCGCACCACTTGAGCGGTAGGTATCAATACGTAAATCAGACGGATTAATATCGATTTCGATGGTGTCATCCACTTCCGGATACACAAACACCGAGGCAAATGAGGTATGACGGCGGGCACCGGAATCAAACGGTGATTTACGCACCAGACGGTGTACACCGGTTTCGGTACGCAACATACCAAAGGCATATTCGCCTTCAAAACGCACGGTGGCGCTCTTGATACCGGCAACCTCACCTTCGGAGACTTCCATCAGCGTGACTTTGTAACCCTGGGCTTCGCCCCAACGCAGATACATACGCAAAATGATATTGGCCCAGTCCTGTGCTTCCGTACCGCCAGAGCCGGATTGGATATCCAGATAGGCGCTGTTGGCGTCGAGCTTTCCGGAAAACATGCGCTGGAATTCGAGTTTTTCCAGACCTTTTTCCAGCTCGTCCAGATCCGCATTCACCGCATTAAAGGTGTCTTCGTCGTTTTCTTCTACAGCAAGTTCGAGCAGGTCTTTGGCATCGTCTAAAACTTCACTGTGCGATGACAGGGTTTTGACAATGCGCTCGAGGCTTGAGCGTTCCTGGCCCAGTTTCTGGGCATTGTCAGGATCATTCCAGACATTGGGATCTTCCAGCTCACGGGTAACTTCGACTAAGCGTTCTGCTTTGGTATCGAAGTCAAAGATACCCCCTGAGATCGTCACTGCGATCGCGGAGAGTTTTAATTCGTTGCATCGTCGCGCCGAGTTCCACGCTAGTACCTCATTGAAATTGATTGATAATGTTGCCGCAGCAAACCCGTTATTGTAACGGATAATGCCGCTTATTGTTTAGGCAGAAAACGTAAGGGATCGACCGGTTTGCCGTTACGGCGGATTTCAAAATGTAATTGCTCGACCTGAGTACCGGAACGGCCAAGCGTGGCGATGCGTTGACCGCTTTTCACTGAGTCCCCTTCTTTCACCAGTAACGTGTCATTGTGGGCATAGGCACTTAAATAAGTGTCATTATGTTTAATGATCAGCAGATTACCGTAACGCGGTAAACCATTACCACTATATACCACCTTACCATCTGCCGCCGCGACAATA
>NZ_DCSO01000099.1:18355-19591 GCF_002325665.1 Methylophaga sp. UBA1464 | reverse complement strand
CGTTTAGCGATTTCAACTGTGTTGGTGATGGCTTCCGGAATATCGGAAAACAAGCGCACCATTTCTTCCGGACTTCGCAGGTATTGCTGTTCGGAGTACATCCTCGGTCGACGAGGGTCATCCAGTAACCGGCCTTCGTTAATGCACACTTTGGCTTCATGTGCTTCAAACTGATCGGGTGTTAAAAAACGCACATCGTTGGTGGCGACCACTGGCAAGTCGAGTTGACTGGCAAGCTGTAATGCCTGCTGAATATAACGCTCTTCATCTTCACGGCCAGTACGGATCAGTTCCAGATAAAAACGATTGGGAAACAACTTCATCCAATGTCTGGCAAGTTGTTCAGCTTCTGTCTGGCGACCACCGAGCAGATCACGGCCTAACACACCTTCACGCCCACCACTGAGACAAATCAACCCATCGGTTTGCCCATCCAGCCATTCGGGTTCCAGCATGGGTACACCCAGATGTTGTCCTTCGGTATAGGCTCTGGAAATCAATCGTGACAGATTGTGATAGCCCTCCATCGTGCTGCACAACAACACCATACGCAGGCTTTTTTTACTGTCGTTACTATCGCGCAGCCGGATATCGGCACCCAAAATCGGTTTGACCCCGGCTTGCATGGCAGCACTGTAAAGTTTGACGGCGGCAAACAGGTTATGTTGATCAGTAATAGCAATTGCCGGCATGCCAGACGCAGCAGCGGCTTTGACCAGCGGTTTGATACGGACCAGTCCGTCAACCAGCGAATAATCGGTATGTAAATGAAGGTGTACGAATTGCGAAGTCATGAGACCGTTATTTAATTCAAAGCAAAATGATAACACCACCGGTTGGTGGTAAAAGAGGAATCTCCCGAAAATTTATCAGGTAAGATCCAGTTGTCGATCGGTATCAGGCGCATAGTTGGCTACGGTATAAACCGCCTGTTTCCATTGCTCGCCGGCCATTAATGTATCCCGATCAATCGGATGTCGACCGTGTAGACGAACCAGACGCATATGTCTTAGCGGATCGGCTTCACATTTAAGATTATCCAGCACACTTTCGACCTCCGACGGATTATTGCACAGCAGCAATAAATCACAGCCAGCAGCCAGAGCCGCTTCGGCACGGGCCGTACTGTCACCCATAATTGCAGCACCCGCCATGCTCAAATCATCACTGATGACTGCGCCTTGAAAGCCCATACGTTTACGCAGAATTTCCTGAATCCAGTATGGCGAAAAACCC
>NZ_DCSO01000099.1:17122-18322 GCF_002325665.1 Methylophaga sp. UBA1464 | reverse complement strand
GACTGTCACACTTTTCATAAACAATATGTGCCGGCATGATGCCAGCCAGAGTATGTGAGCAAAGTTGTCGGAACGGCAACATATCAGCCTGCCACATATCTTCCAGATGACGTTTATCAACGGGTAATCCCAGATGGGAATCGACTTCCACTGCCCCATGACCGGGAAAATGTTTGCCGACTGCCGCCATTGAAGCCTGTTTCATACCGCTGATATAGGCTGCAGCCAGTTTGGTGACCGCTTGAGGATCACGATGAAACGCCCTATCACCAATCACTTCGCTAACGCCATAATCCAGATCCAGCACTGGCGCAAAACTGAAATCAACACCGACTGCCCGTAACTCTGCCGCCATTAACCAACCCGTCACTTCTGCCTGTTTAAGCGTTTGCTGGGGATGTTGCATGTAATGCTGCCCCAGCGTACCAACAGGTGGTAGTCGACTAAAACCCTCGCGAAAACGTTGAACACGCCCGCCTTCATGATCGACGGCAATAATCAAATGTGGTTGGCGTAACGCATGTATTTCAGTGGTTAACGCAGCAATCTGCTCGGGTGACTCATAATTACGACTGAACAGGATGACACCGCCAACTAATGGATGTTGAAGAATTTCCTTCTCTTTCTCACTGATCGTCAAGCCGACCAAGTCCACCATTAACGGGCCTAATGTCATGTAATTACCTTATTCGTGAATAAAGACTTTCAGGCCTGGTTTGACCAAATCAAACAACGCCAGCAAATCCTGATTATGCATGCGGATACAACCGTGAGATTTGGCGATGCCCATTGGCTCGCTATCCGGTGTGCCATGTATATAAATATAGCGACGCATTGTATCAACATTTCCCAGCCGATTCTTGCCGGGCTCCAATCCGCTTAACCAGAGAATACGGGTTAAAATCCAGTCCTTATCCGGAAACCGTTCAGCCAGCTCCGGGCTGTAGATTTCACCTGTTGGACGTCTGCCGCGAAATACCGTATTAACAGGTTGCCCGGCTCCGATACAGGCGCGAATAATATGCCAGCCTCTTGGAGTAGCCCCTGAATTATGCTGCTCACCAGGACCATTTTCCGCTGTTGAAACAGCCGCCGCAAACAACAGCCGATCATCCTGCCAAAGCTGGCAGAGCTGTTGCTCTATTGAAATGTCCAGATAATGATTTGACATAAAGTTTCGTGAGATTCAGCCTGGGTTTG
>NZ_DCSO01000099.1:13106-17076 GCF_002325665.1 Methylophaga sp. UBA1464 | reverse complement strand
CATCAGTGTTTTGAACGGTAGGCACGAGTTACGCCCAGCCAAGTGTATATCTGTGATGCACTAAGCAGCAACAAACTGACAAGAGCAACCCATAAGAAATAATCAGCTAAAGATTCTCGCGGCATTTTCACATCAAGCAATAAAGTCTGATAATGCTGCTGATCAATCGCTTTCATTGCTTCAGCAAACTCTTCCAACGAACCCGCTTCAAAAGCACGGTAAGGCACATTTAAGTCTTTAAAAAAGCTATGTAACTGTCGTTCAGGTGCGCCCTGCCACAAAATGCTTTCGCCGGGCATTTCGTCTAAAGTCATGCCGGTCACTGATCGCAGATAAATCCAATATAAGCTCAGATTGTTGTCGCGTAATAACTGACTGATCTGCTGTTCCTGTTCAGTGGATAAAATTTGTCCGCCATCAGATATCAGCAGCACAATCCGTGCTCCGCGATAGACCTCACCCTCAAACATTTCACCGGCTTTTTTTAATGCAACAGAGATATCTGTTTTTGACAAGCCACGGCCCAACCCACCGGCTTCTATGGTCGCCAGCGTAGTTTCCTTACTATAGGTGAGGGACAAAATTCCCGCAGCCTGTTTGCTGAACAGGACATAACCAAACCGATCATCCGGACGGCTGTTCACAAACTCGGTTAGATAATATCGGGCAACACTGCGCTTACTTTCTTTGAAGTTCATCTTGGTGGACAACCGGAAGCTGTGACGACGGTGAAAGGGTTGATCCATACTACGACTGCGATCCAGTAAAACAATCACCTCTGCCCCTTGTCCACTGCGCTGTACAGTGTGTTCAGGAATATGCGGTCCTGCCAAAGCCATGATTAATGCAGCCAGTGTTGCTGAAGCTAAGACATGTAATGTCAAACCAATGACAGCAGAAACACTATCCCGCGGTAATAAGGCCTGCCAGACAATTTGTTTTTCCGTATTGCGACTCAGCCATGGCAAAACTGCCAAAGGCAGCAGATAAAGCAGATATGGATAAGACCAACTCATGCTTTACAGCTGGCTAACCAAATCAGAGGGAATTCATATCGATAAAATCCATTTCATCGTTATATCAAGTCCAGCCGCAGCTTAATCATGCTGTTTACTGAACAGGCTATAGGGCAAAAAGACCAAAAGCAGCAGAACCAGAGCAATCGATGCCAGCCAGACAAACAGATCATATTTAACCGGCTGCTGACGCATTTCAGAAATTTTCTGCATCTCTTTAATCAGATTCTGTGGTGATTTTGGTGAAGAGATAAACTCAAAACCAATACGTTTAGCAACCGTCTCCATATGGGATTTCTTTTGTGAAGATAAATGCTCAGTGCGCGGCCGATTTTCATTCAATTCGGCGGCATCACCTCGACTTGAAGCATAAACATCACGATGCATGACTTCGTTGATCTCCCAGTATCCATCTATCTCACCAGACTCATTGGTTTTTGGAATCGGCATCAAATCACTGCCACCGATACCAATAATTATTCCTGGGACTTCACCGGGGGTATCGGTAAACTTAGGAAACAGCGTTTCATGTACCGGGGGAGCCTCATGACCATCTGTCAGAAACACCACTGTCGGTTGAGGAGTAATTTCCTTGGCCTGACGAATAGCGGTATAAAGTGCTTTAGACACTTCACTGGATCTGGCCCAGGCCATAGTCGGCTGGAATTGCGACAGCATTTGCATCAGATCATGGTAATTGGCACACACTTCGACCGGCGTCATTAAAATCAGACTACGTGCCTCGGAAAAAATCGCCAGACCTGCATGTGAGCCACACGGCATACTGAGGATCGCCTGGCGGGTGTACTCCTTGGCCCAATCCAGTCGATTAATCTTTTCGTTAGCAAAACTGACATCTTGAACATTCATACTGTCGGTGATATCAATGACAAACAGGCTGTCCATTACGTCCACTTCACGATCAACCGGCGGCAACCACAAGGCTGCCATTATCATTAACAGCCCGAACAACATCACCAATGCCGTTAAAAATATGCGTTTGGGATAACTCAAACTCATGGCAGGTCAACCTTGAATGCCTTGGTTTCAATACTCCGTTCGCTGTATATTTCCTGCTTTTTGAAATCGCCATCCATATCAGGATCTTCTGGCACTAAACGTAATGCCACTTCAAGATTGAAACGCGCATCCCAGAATTCCGGTTGTTGCCTTAATGCACTGCGATAATCCTGTTTGGCCAACTCAACCAGAGGGATCATCCGAGGATCACTAACCTGCATAGTCATGGCTTCACGCAAATTGATATTTCCACGATTGAAGTAAGCTGCAGGCAACCACTGAGCTTGCTGACTGCCCAGCACCAGGGTGTATTGTTCCAAAGCAGCATCCGTTTCTTCCTGACTCACCAGGTATGCACCCTGAGCAAAATGTGCCCGGGGATGATCAGGTATGGATTCGAAATCCTGAGGCGCGGCAACAAAGGCTTCAATTTTGGCTTGGCGCCATATTTGCCAACCGGTAAAAGCCATCAACAGTAAACTGATAGTCAATGTTGCCAGTAATGCCAGTCGAAATAATTTCAATGTGTTACTCATGTGCTTTTCGAACTCCCCAGTAACTGTATAGATGTGAACTCGCCAACGGCAGCATGGCAAGCAATGCTAACCATAAAAACCAATCGGCTTTCGGCTCGTGAGGCACCAACTCTTCAACAATAAGTGTTTGATATTGCTGCTCATCAATTTCATCCATCGCATCAGAAAACTCTTCCAATGAACCAGCCTCAAACGCACGGTAAGGCACGCCGATAGTTTTGAAAAACTCGTGGACTTTGCGTTCAGGTATATCGGTATACAAAATATTGTCATTCTCTGAGGGTTCCAGCGTCATTTCCTGTCTGGACTTGAGATAAATCCAATAAATACTCAGATTCATTTCTTTGTATCGCTTAGTAATCTGTTCCATTGCCTCATCTGTCATCAATTGACCACCATCAGATACCAGTAATACGATACGAGCACCACGGTAAGGCTGATCTTCAAACATGATGGCTGAATTCATTAATGCATCGGCCAGATTAGTATCGGAAAGTCCTTTACCTAAAGAATTCGCTTCAATAGTCGACAGAATGGCTTCCTTACTATAAGTGAGTGGCAACAGATTAATTGAATTGGTACTGAAAAATACAAAGCCAAAACGGTCATCCGGACGTTTTTTTACAAATTCGGTCAGATAAGTTTTAGCAACACGACGTTTGGAGTTATCCCCGGCAACCGAGTAATTTGCCGCCTGTGTGGTGACCGCAAAGGCATCATCCATACTGCGACTGCGGTCCAGCAACAGAACAATCTCTGCCCCTTCACCAAATCGTTCCACAGTGCGTTCCGGTATGGCCGGACTGGCGACAGCAAGTAATAAAGCAGCAATGACAACAGAAGACAGAACTTTCAGGCTCAGACTAATAGTTCGGGATAACGGATCGTGTGGCACCAGTGCTGTCCAGGCCACTGTCTTATCCAGATTATTGTTAAACCACGGCAACAATGCCACTGGCAACAACAACAAAACCAGGGGGAAAGCCCATTCAAGGCCAAGCAGCATCATGCCATCTTCTCCCTCGCCCGGCAGGCACGAGCCAGTTTGATTAAACTGTCAAAATCTGCCGATTGCATTGGATTCCGGCTGAAATAATGGGAGGCTGAATGTTGATAGAACCGGGTGATTTCCGGCTGTAAATCCACCAGCCAGGGGCAGCTGTCCCACAGGTGTTGCAGCTGACTGTATATCACTACCGTGCCAGCACTTTCATTGAACGCGTGGTGCATGACCCGGGTAGCCGAATCGACATCTTTATGACCGAACCAGCGTAGTTTATTCATCGAAAACACAGCCTTAGCAAAGGGTAACCGTTTGCCGGGACGCAGACCTATATGCCAGATTAACCAAATTAACGTTGTTAACAGTGCAACTAACGTGGCATAAGTCAGTTTTTT
>NZ_DCSO01000099.1:6208-12987 GCF_002325665.1 Methylophaga sp. UBA1464 | reverse complement strand
AATCAGCAGCCAATAACTGATGATCACCCCGCAAGGTCACTGTAGCCGCATCATCTGTAGCGTTCAAAAAAGAACCGGCAGAAAAACTCGCAGAAGGTATCGTCAGTAAATCACCCTGCGAGGTTCTCAATGTATGCGTCGGTGTTTCCAGTTGCCGGGTTTCAGCTGGCACATTGACCAGCAGATAATGTAATTGCAACTGTTCGCCTGTTGCGGCAACTTCCTGCAGATATAGCCAGGGACCATGACGTTTTTCAAGTTGCGGCAGACTATCCTGATCAAGTTCACTGGCATTGACCGGCAAATTTACTCTGGCGATAATCTGGTCACCAATTAACAAACCCCAACTGCGATCCAGTTTGATGGTGACTTCTTCAGCCATAAGCTGGCTGCTAAATATAAAACTGATAATAAGGATCAAGCGGCGCATTGTGTGCATTCCTATGATTTTTTCATTGCGGAGAAATACTGTGTCAACTGTTGTGGTGTCACTTCTCCGGAGACAAAAAGCGGCTTGACGCGATAACGCATAAAACAGGCCGTCAGTTTCTCAAAGTGATCATCCAGTTGCTGTTGCCAGCGTTTCTTGATGCCGGGACGTATCCATACGCTATGGCGTTTACCGGTTTCAGAATCGCGCGTCTCCGTCCAGCCCGCGTGCGAAGGTAAATGATCCACCTCATCATGCTGCCAGACGATAGGCACCACCGTGTAATGCGCCAGCTTGCGTAAGGTGCGATCAACCAGATCGATATCACAGCAAAAATCCGAGGCCAGAAATACGATTGCCCTTTTACTACTGATTAAATCGGCCGCATCAAACAAGCCCTCTGCACCCGGTGCTGTCGGAGGTGCAGCGTTGATGATTTTTTCTGCCGCAACCGCTGGCATACTGCGTTGCCTGGTTGGCATTACGGATACATCTTTACGCCAGATAGCATCAAATCCGGCCATGGCAAAACGATCACCGAATCTGATCGAGCTATGCGCAATCATATGCGCCAATCGGGCAACCCGTTCATTACTGACACTGGAAACCGACATCGATCGGCTCAAATCCGAAAGCAGCCATAAAGTGATGGACGAACGTTGTTGATAACGTCTTACCAGCCATCGTTCCTGATTTCCCAGAGCGGAATCAGCAATATTGGTACGTAAACTGGCGCGTACATCCAGACGCCGTGGATCCGGATAATCAAATAAATCAGCGAAACCGGCAAAACGATCACCGCTGCCCAGCGCTGTTCCGCTATGTGCACCGGGCACATGACCAAACACCTTATCCGGAAAGCGATAGCTAAACTCCTGAGGTTGTATAGGCTTCATCAGAATGCCTTCTTACGGTGTGGCTATATGATCGCGTAACGCCTGAATAAATTGTGGCATCAGCTGTTCACGGCGGCCGTCATAGACCGGAGACAGGAACACACGATGTGTAAGTGAAGGCAGTAAAACAAAATGGATATCATCCGGCAGCACATGATCGCGTCCTTCCAGCCAGGCACAGACTTTCGCCGCCCTTACCATTGCTGACATACCTCGCACACTGGCACCAGCAACAACAAGATCTTCAACATAGACATCCGTCAGCGTAATACCGAGTTTATGTGGTTCCCAGCTGGCATCCCAAAGACGCACTACATAGTTTTCAATTTCCGGTGAAACATACACACTATTTTGAATATCACGATCCAGTTCATTGAGATCACGATAATTTAATATTGGGGCACCAATGGAACTGAGCAATGCATCCACATCATGGAAGGCTGGATCAAAAATCAATTTACGGCGTGACTCGTCTTCCAGTGGACGGCTGATGTTGATTTCAAACAGAAAACGGTCACGGGCGGCAGCACTCAGTTCAAAAGTTTCTTCTTTTTCGACAGCATTTCGATCAGCAAACACAATCATATGCGGGAATCGGTATTCTTTACCGAATGCTTCAGCACTGCGTTCTGCCATCGCTCTGAGCAGCAAAGATTGAACTTGTGGACGGGCACGGTTGATTTCGTTAAAGAAAAACACGGCGGTTTCTTCACCTTTGGCAATCAGCGGGCCAGGTTCAATGACCGGTTTACCATCCGCATTCACCCAGGCGCTGTAAAGCAGATCGTTAGGCATTAAATCAACACTACCCTCAATACGGCCAAATGCGCCACCCAATGCTTTGGAAAAAGCACGCAGCAAAGTGGTTTTACCCACCCCGACACCACCTTCGAGTAATACATGTCCGCGAGCATGTAATGCGATGAGAATCAAACGAATGGCCTGTTGCTGACCAATCACCACATCATTGACCACTTTTTCCAGTGCCAAAGCGTGTTCACGAGCAGTATCCAATTGCTGCTTATCCGACATTCTCTCTCCCCTTTAATAGGTAATATTTATATATTTAAGTTTACTCACCCAAACTGATTGAGTAAGTAAGTTACTTTAGCTTTTTAAACATGACGCCTTATCAGGTGACGACAGCAAAAGCACAAAAATCCCGTTGCTGTGTCTTTGCCTGTGAACTCACCATTGGCTAATCAAGATTATGCTTTTGATTCATGCAGGAATCTATCACCAAACAGTCTGATATGAAACCAAGCTGATGATACGAAACTGAACGTATAACTTAATGCTTGATGAGGTAAGCCGACTGCTTAACTTTCACATAGCTTTTTTATGATGTTCATTAAACCTTGAAAGCGCAATCAGCACATCAGATATTTGCCCATGGACATCGGGCAAATTTCCCGTGTGTTGAAACCAGGCTTTGCAGCGTGGATATCTGCGCCTAGACTGTGTTGATTGTAAATACGGATAAATCATGAATCTCAGACTGCAACTTTTCTTTAGAATCATGTTGATAGGCTTTATCTGTCTGGTGTGCAGTGCTGGATATGTTCTGTACCAGACCGACCAACAGGCTAAGCTGGAGGCTGATTTAACCGCGCAGCGAATAGAAAAACAGCTCACCCAGCAATTGTTAAAAATGTTTTCCCGTTATGACTATTCAGTTGCCTTTCCCGATACGGATATTCTGCAACAACTCAACGGCGTGCCTGGTTCCTGTGTGCAGTTTTTGTCTCGTACAGAAAGCCGCCGTCGCAGCTTGTGTAATGAAGTAGTACACGATGAAACGCGTTGGCCAAATTGGTTCGGCGAAATTTATCAACAGTTGTTTAATCCCAGCTACGAAGCCAGCCGGCGTTTTTCATTTAACGCTATAACCTATGGCAGCATTCTGGTTTCGTTGAATGTTGAAATGGAAATTGCCCGGGCCTGGAGTAATCTGCGGGCAGTCTTCGGTATTTTATCTGTAAGTATTCTGGCGGTATCGTTACTGGTGTTTATGACAATTAATCAACTGTTACGTCCGGCACAATTGATTGTTCGAGGCCTGGAAAAAATGCAACAGGGCGAGCTGCAAACCCGTATTCCCAGTTTTGAAATCGGTGAATGGCGCCGTACCAGCGAAGCGATTAATGCACTGGCATCTACCCAGCAACAGATCATGAATGAAAACCGCCAACTGGCACTAAAACTGATTAATGCACAGGAAGAAGAACATCGGTTTATCAGTCGTGAGTTACATGATGAATTCGGTCAATGTCTGGCCGGTATCAATGCCCTGACCACATCCATCAGCCAGACAGCTCGAAAGGATTGTCCATCCATACTCAGCGAAACCGAGGGTATCAGCCATATTACGGCGCATATGATGTCCGCCCTACGTGGATTACTGACACGTTTACGTCCCGCTGATGTCGATGAGATTGGACTGACACGAAGTCTGGATAAGCTGATTAAAAGCTGGAACCAGCGGACAGGCGGTGAAACACGATTTACCCTGCAGATTGATGATGGAATGGATATCCTGCCTGAACCATTGCCCGTCAATTTGTACCGTATTGTGCAGGAGTCATTGACCAATATTGCCAAACATGCCCGAGCCAGTGAAGCCAGTATCCAACTGAAATATGTTGATCCACATCAGCTTATCCTGGAGGTAGAAGATAATGGCAAAGCCAAGCGGGAAACGTTAAATCAGAACATGGGAGTGGGACTACTCGGTATCGCAGAGAGAGTAACTGCGCTCGGCGGTAAAATAACCATGGATACTCACAACGACGGTGGTTTAAAACTGCTGATCGAGTTACCCGTTAATCCGCCAGCAGAATCACTAACAGAGAACTTGCATGACTGAAAAAATGATTCAAATCTTATTAGTGGATGATCACGCCATTGTGCGGGAAGGATATCGTTCATTATTGCAAAAGCAACCTAATTTAACCGTGATAGCCGATGCTCGGGATGCTGCTGAAGCCTATCAGAATTACAAAACCTTTCAGCCGGATGTGGTGATCATGGATATCTCGATGCCGGGACAAAGTGGTTTGGAAGCCATTTCACGTATTCGGCAATATGATGCTCAGGCACGGATTCTGGTGTTCAGTATGCATCAAAACCCCAGCTTTGCCTTGCAGGCCATCCGCGCAGGCGCGTTGGGTTATGTCACCAAAAGCAGTGATCCAACTTTATTGATTCATGGAATTTATGAGGTTTACGAAAATAACCTCAGTCTCAGTCCTGATATTGCACAGGCGCTGGCCTTGGAAAAACTGGGTCAGGACAAAGCCAGATTAGATGATTTAACGGTGAGGGAGTTTGAGATTTTACGTTTATTGCTGGAAGCCAAGAATAATCAACAGATAGCCGATATTCTGAATATCAGTCCGAAAACGGTTTCCAATTCACATTACATTATCAAACGTAAACTTGAGGTTAACTCGGATATTGAACTCACCCGCCTCGCCATTCGCATGAAGTTATTAAACTTGCGCGATTTAATTGACGAAGCGGAGTGAATCCAAATTTATCGATAAGCGTTAAGCTGCCTGATCCTTCTCATCAAACTCGTTTCTGATCAGATAATCAAACGCACCTAATGCGGCTCTGGCACCCTCACCCATTGCCATAATGATCTGTTTGTATGGAATGGTGGTCACATCGCCGGCCGCAAACACGCCCGGCATTGATGTTGCCCCGTGAGAATCAATTTCAATCTCACCATATTTACTTAACGTTAGGGTATCTTTCAGCCAATCGGTATTAGGCAGCAAACCGATTTGAACAAACACACCTGCCACATCAACATGATGTGATTCTTCTGTGGCCCGATCTTTATAATTCAGACCGTTCACTTTTTTGCCATCGCCAGTGATATCCATGGTTTGCGCGCCGATAATGACCGTAACGTTGTTCAGACTATGCAATTTTTTCTGCAATACCGCATCAGCTTTCAATTGGTCTGCATATTCCAGCAAGGTGACATGACCGACAATACCGGCCAGATCAATCGCCGCTTCCACACCGGAATTACCGCCACCGATAACCGCAACATGTTTGCCTTTAAACAACGGGCCATCACAATGCGGGCAGTAAGCCACACCATGCCCCCGATATTCACTTTCTCCGGGCACACCCAGCTCACGCCAGCGTGCACCGGTCGCGATAATAATCGATTTACTGAGCAACTTAGCGCCACTTTCCAATTCTACTTCAATCATTTTGCCTTGCTGGCGTAACTTGTTAGCACGCTGCAGTTTCATCACGTCAACTTCATATTCCTTGACATGTTCTTCAAGTGCCGCGACCAGCTTCGGGCCTTCCGTTTCTTTAATCGAAATAAAGTTCTCAATTGCCAGGGTATCCATGACCTGTCCGCCAAACCGCTCAGCCACTATGCCAGTACGAATACCTTTACGTGAAGCATAAATGGAAGCTGAAGCACCTGCCGGACCACCGCCAATGATCAACACATCATACGGTGCGCGCTGGTTGATTTTTTCAGCTTCACGCTTGATTGCACCGGTATCCAGTTTGCCAATGATTTCGGCCAGCCCCATTCTTCCCTGACCAAATACCTGACCATTCAGATAAACAGTAGGCACAGCCATGATCTGACGCGATTCTACTTCTTCAGGATATAACGCACCATCAATCATAGTGTGATGAATATTCGGATTTAACACCGCCATCAAATTTAACGCCTGTACTACTTCCGGGCAGTTCTGGCATGACAGTGAAATATATGTTTCAAACACAAACTCACCGTCGAGTTGTTTGATTTGCTCGATGACTTCAGGCTCGGTCTTCATTGGATGACCACCGGTGTGCAGCAATGCCAAAACCAGCGAGGTAAATTCATGACCCATCGGAATACCGGCAAAGCGGATGTGCTCCTGACCTTCCGGTTGTTTCACCCGGAATGATGGTTTACGCGCATCGTTGTCTGCATCGGAAAAACTGACTTTGTCAGACATATCTGCAATTTCAACCAGCAGTTCTCGCATTTCCTGAGATTTTTTGCCGTCATCAAGTGACGCAATGATCTCTACAGGACGTTGCAGATTCTGCAGATAAGTTTTTAATTGTGCAGCAATATTTGCATCCAACATAAGGCACCTGCCTGTGTAAAATTCTATAAATATTTGGGTGTTGTCCGGACCGATCGGCCCGGACACACGTGATCCAACGGATCAAGAAATTCTAAATTCAGATTTTCTTTAGATTTTGCCAACCAAATCCAGCGATGGTGACAAGGTTTCTTCACCTGGCTGCCAAGAAGCTGGGCAAACTTCACCATCATGTGAGGCAACATACTGAGCAGCCTGGATTTTACGAACCAGTTCTTTTGCACTACGGCCGATACCCAGATCGTGAACTTCACACACTTTGATCACGCCTTCCGGATCGATAACAAATGTGCCACGCAGCGCCAGACCTTCTTC
>NZ_DCSO01000099.1:5647-6067 GCF_002325665.1 Methylophaga sp. UBA1464 | reverse complement strand
CTTACGGCTGATCGCACCAGTCGCATCACCCAGCATCGGGAAGTTGATTTTCTTGATGGTTTCAGAAGCATCGTGCCAGGCTTTATGAGTGAAGTGGGTATCAGTTGATACTGAATAAACTTCAACACCCATTTCCTGCAATTTTGCGTAATGATCAGCTAAATCGCCCAGCTCTGTAGGGCAAACAAAAGTGAAATCGGCTGGATAAAAGAATACAACTGACCACTTTCCTTTCAGATCGGCATCAGTAACCGGTACGAACTCGCCTTTGTGAAATGCAGTGGTTTTAAACGGTTTAATGGTAGTATTAATCAAAGTCGACATGGTCTACTCCTTGTTGATTGTCAAAAGCGACAGGGTCATTCTAGGGCTCGAAAATACAACGGTCAAACAACTTAATTCTATTAATATAATCGGAAT
>NZ_DCSO01000099.1:5179-5498 GCF_002325665.1 Methylophaga sp. UBA1464 | reverse complement strand
ATTCTGGTTTAGTCCACATAATCATTTCTCCATTCTATTTTTAAGGGTATCGCAATCCGCTTTTCTGGATAGCGTGAAAAAGATATTACGCCGCAAAAAACAGAACACTATCAGACATACTCTTGATCGGTCTCAGGATTTTACTGATTCACCCAGTTTATTGACGATAACTTTTATCGCCGTAGTTAATTGGGTTAACTGTTCTGAGCTGATGATATAAGGCGGCATCACATAGATCATTGAACGAAATGGCCTTATCCAGACACCTTGCTCCACAATAAATCCCGGCAACCAGTCCATAAAACTGTCGAGAGGCTGG
>NZ_DCSO01000099.1:4373-5019 GCF_002325665.1 Methylophaga sp. UBA1464 | reverse complement strand
TCAGTTCAACCACCCCTATTGCCCCTTTGACCCGAACTTCTTTTACTAACCAATGAGAAGCTAATTCACTGAGTTCATCAGTCAGTTGGGATTCAATATTCAACACCAGTATTTGCCAATCTGATTCAAGCAAAACATCAATACTTTCACAGGCGACCCGGCAGGCCAGCGGATTTCCCATAAAGGTCGGACCATGCATCAACACACCCTGCCCGTCGGCTGAAATACCCTGTGCCACTTTAGTCTGACATAAGGTGGCTGCCAGAGTCATATAACCGCCAGTTAACGCCTTACCAAGGCATATAATATCCGGCACCACACCGGCAGCTTCGTAAGCAAACAAATGTCCCGTGCGACCAAAGCCTGTGGCGATTTCATCAAAAATCAGCAACACATTGTGCTGGTCACATAACGATCTGAGTTCACGCAGATATTGCGAACAATAGAAACGCATGCCACCAGCACCCTGAACCAATGGCTCAACAATCACCGCAGCTAATTGTTCATGGTTGGCTTCGATTAAATCACGCATTTCGGCAATATCACTGTCCTGCCAATCGGCGTCATTACGACAGGTTGGCGCCGATGCAAACAGGTGCTGAGGTAACACATTGGCAAATTGGGAATGCATACCATTGACCGGATC
>NZ_DCSO01000099.1:0-4132 GCF_002325665.1 Methylophaga sp. UBA1464 | reverse complement strand
GTAATATCGATTAAGCGTCGTGCCAGACTGACAGCGGGATCATGGGTTAATCCGCCAAACATCACATGCGACATTTTATCGAGTTGATCTTTAGCAGCCGCATTTAATCGTGGATGACCATAACCGTGAATGGCGGACCACCAGGAAGACATGCCATCAATAATTTGCCGGCCATCCGCCAGCGTTAAATAAACGCCTTTTGCTGAAACCACCTCGTGCAATAATGGTGGGTTTTGCACACTGCTGTATGGGTGCCAGAGGTGTTTCGCGTCAAATTCGAGATTATTAAGTTCAGTCATGGAGGAGATTCAATCACAGCTTAAGCGCCGGGTAAAACAAAACTGCCCGTTAAAAACTTAACGGGCAGTTTGAGGTACGAATTTAGTGAACAGTTTATTTGGTCACGCTAAAGCTCTCACCACAACCACATTCAGAAGTGACATTCGGATTTCTGAATTTAAAGCTTTGGTTCAGGCCTTCCTTAACGAAATCCAGAATCATGCCTTCCAGTAAAGGCAAGCTGTCTTTATCGACAACTACTTTGACATCGTCCTGCTCGATTATCATATCGTTAGCCGCAACCGCATCGGCATAATCAAGCGCGTAGCTGTAACCCGAGCAACCACTTTTAACCACACCGATACGCAAGCCGATTCCACTATTACGTTTGGCGACCATATCACGTACGCGTTTTACTGCTGATTGTGTCAATGTAATTGTTGTCATTTCATTACCTGTTCATCAAATGGTTAAAACGACTGGCTTCTTTCTCAATTACGACAGCCAGCTGTTCGATTTGTTCTTTAGTATTTTCCAGTGCAACACTGACTCGGACAGCCCCCAGGGCCGTCATATCATCTACTCCCATTGCCTTAAGCACATGACTTGGTATCTGCCGGCCGGTACCGCAGGCCGAACCACTGGAAACCGAAAAACCTTTTCGATCCAGTGACATCAGCAAAGTGTCTGAATCGAAGCCTTGCAACGAAAAAAACACTGTATTGGGCAAACGTTCTGTCGATTGGGCAAAAATGGTAACGCCCGGGATCACTCTTAATCGTATTTCCAGTAAATCTCTTAATTCACGGCAATGCTGTTGATAATGGGTTAATTGCTGTTTGGCTTTTTCAGCCGCTGCTCCAAAGCCCACGATTGCAGCAACATTTTCGGTACCACTGCGTTTTTCATGCTCCTGACCGCCGCCTAACACATATGCAGGCCAGTCGAGTTTTTTATCGACAATCAAGGCGCCGATACCTTTTGGACCGCCGAATTTATGCGCCGACAAACTCATCATCTGAATACCGGCAGCCTGAAAATCAATATCCAGTTTGCCAGCCGCCTGGACAGCATCGCAGTGAAACACGATATCGCGGGCTTTGGTCATCTCGGTTAACTGTGCAATATTCTGCACCACACCCGTTTCATTATTAGCCCACATAACGGAGACCATGCGGGTATCACCGGTTAACAGGGTTTCGAATATCTCGATATTGATTAATCCATCAGCATTCACCGGAAGGAACAACACTTCAAAGCCCTGTTGCTGCAAGCGTTTTGCCGGCTCTAAAACAGCGGGATGTTCAGTGCTGCCGATTAAAACGCGCCCGCTATCGAACAGCTGGGAAACACCACTAATGGCCTGGTTATTGGATTCAGTGCCGCCGCTGGTAAAAATGATTTGATCAATTTCCACATTTACCAAATCAGCAACTTGCTGACGAGCATGGTCAATCGCCGCATGGGTATACCGACCAAACCGATGGCTGCTTGAGGGATTACCCTGTTGCTGTTTAAGGTACGGCAGCATGGTATCCAGTACACCTTCAGCCAGGCCGGTTCCAGCATTATGGTCGAGATAAGCAAAAGACATGAGACTCAGTCTGTTATTTCAGAGTGCATCAAACTTGATGACTTTTTCACCGCTATTTCGGCTGTTCAGGCTACGCTCGTAATCACTTACGACATGATGCAATGTAATGCCAGCAAGATAAACACGGATCTGATCACTCAGGCTCTGCCACAGTTCATGGCTGAGACATTGCTCTTCGGCATGACAGTTATGTTTTCCCTGACATTGCGTACTATCCACTTTTTCATCAACCGCTGAAATCACATCCAATACTGTAATTTCTGTCGCCGCACGACTCAATTTATAGCCACCGCCCGGTCCACGTGAACTGCTCACCAAACCTTGCTTGCGTAATCTGGCAAACAATTGTTCCAAATAAGAAAGTGAGATGCCCTGCCGCTCGGAAATATCTGCTAGCGTGATCGCGCCAACACCGTAATTAAGACTTAAATCGAGCATCGCTGTCACAGCATAGCGACCCTTAGTCGTTAAGCGCATATTGATTTCCTATCACAAACTATTTGGATAGTTTTTCATGTCCGACTATTTTAGTCAACTTTAGCAGAATCAGACTCTTTATCCAGTTCGCAGCCATCTAATTCCGGCATGGAAACTTCTGGTATTTCACCGCCAAGACGGTGAATTGTCTGGCACATGGCATCCATGCGTTTTTCCATTAAATGAATGTGCTCAATCAAACCATGAATCGCTGAGGCAACAGGATCAGGCGTTTGTGTGGAAGTGCCGTAAGCATCAAATCCAACAGACTGTGCCAGCTTTTCCTGGGCTTTCTTATCCGGATTTTTCTGGCTTCGCACCACTCGGCCGGGAATACCAACAACAGTTTCGTTGGCCGCAACATCCTTGACCACAACCGCATTTGAACCAATCCGGGCACCTTCATGGACAGTAATCGGACCAAGCACCTTTGCGCCGGCACCCACCACCACATTATTGGTCAGGGTTGGATGACGTTTACCGCCTTTCCATGAAGTACCGCCCAGCGTGACCCCGTGATAAAGAGTGCAATCATCACCAATTTCAGCGGTTTCACCAATCACCACACCCATACCATGATCGATAAAAAACCGTCGGCCAATTTTAGCCCCCGGATGAATTTCAATCCCGGTCAGCCAGCGACCAATAGTCGACATAAACCGAGCCAGCCACATCCAGCCCTTTTTCCATAACCAGTGGCTGAAGCGATGCAGGGTTAATGCGTGTACACCAGG
Organism: Methylophaga sp. UBA1464; assembly: GCF_002325665.1. Classification (NCBI taxonomy): domain Bacteria; kingdom Pseudomonadati; phylum Pseudomonadota; class Gammaproteobacteria; order Thiotrichales; family Piscirickettsiaceae; genus Methylophaga; species Methylophaga sp. UBA1464. The sequence goes on along the minus strand of NZ_DCSO01000099.1, from coordinate 1,048 downwards.
ATAGGTAGTAACGATTTCAAATACATTGCGCGCGGCGGGATCTCTGTCAAATACACAGTAGATATCTTCCTTAAAACGCTGCCAGCGGGTCACATGTAATTGATCGTTCATTTTGAACTCCTCGCTTTGGTCTCTGCTGCACGCAAAATGCCATGCAAAATCTGAACTTCGTTTCGGTCAAGATCTGCCCGGTTAAATAATCGGCGAATCCGCCGCATTAAATAGCGTGGATTACTCGGATCTAAAAAGCCTATTGTGGTCAGGCTTCGCTCAAAATGGTCATATAAATGCACCAGATCTTCAGCATTAATCGCTTCCCGTTCCTCACCAATGCGACCACGTTCAATCGTCGGGGTGAAGCTCATGCGTAATTCATAAGCCATCACCTGGACAGCGGCCGCCAGATTCAATGAGCTATATTCCGGATTCGCCGGAATATTCACCAGTGTATGGCATAGATCCAGTTCATCATTTGATAAACCCGAATGCTCGCGACCAAATACAATAGCAATATGGGTGTCATCATCATATTTTTCAAGCGAGGTAACCGCTTCCCGCGGATTCATTAATGGTACGGCCAGATGTCTTAGCCGGGCGCTCATGCCAAACACATGCTGGCAGCCAGTTATAGCTGACTCCAGGCTGTCGTGAACGACGGCTCTGGCAAGCACGTCATCCGCTCCGGATGCCCGCGTAGTGGCTTCAGCACTGGGATAGATTTTCGGTGAGACCAGATGCAGATTGGTTAAGCCCATGGTCTTCATTGCCCGGGCCGAGGCACCAATATTGCCTGGATGTGTGGTGCCTACTAATACAAAGCGAATCTGATCTAAAAGCTTCATGCAGTTTTCCTGGTGATAAACATCGCGTCACCGTAACTGAAAAAACGGTAACGTTGCTCAATGGCGTGATGGTAGGCTGACATTATATGCTCGCGTCCGGCAAAGGCTGAGACCAGCATCAATAAAGTCGATTCGGAAAGATGGAAATTGGTGACCATCGCATCGACCGAACGAAATTGATAGCCTGGGTAAATAAAGATATCAGT
>NZ_DCSO01000098.1:27168-28835 GCF_002325665.1 Methylophaga sp. UBA1464 | reverse complement strand
AGTATTGATAAGCCCGGCCAGCTTAATCCACCGATTGATCCTTATCAGATGCAGACGGAAGAGAGTTGCGAGCAATCCAAAGCGGAAACCGGAGAGAAAAATGCTGCTCCGGCGGAACCAGCAACTAATGTCATTAAAATCCATCGGGTCTCACCGCGAAATGCCGATAAAACAGTGATTCGTTTGCCGCGTTATGAAACGGTTAAAGATGATCCGATTATTTATGCACATACCTCGCGGATTCTGCATTTGGAGACTAATCCGGGCAATGCACTGGCGCTGGTTCAGCAACATGGCGATCAGGATGTCTGGCTGAACCCGCCGCCCATCCCATTGACCACCAAAGAGATGGATGCGGTGTTTGATCTGCCTTATAGCCGTTTACCGCATAAGGAATATGGCAAAGCCAATATTCCGGCTTACGAGATGATTCGCTTTTCAGTGAACATTATGCGTGGCTGTTTTGGCGGTTGTACATTCTGTTCGATTACCGAACATGAAGGTCGCATTATCCAGAGTCGCAGTGAAGATTCGATTATTCGTGAGATTGAGGCAATCCGCGATACTACTCCGGGCTTTACCGGCATTATCTCGGATCTGGGTGGACCGACCGCCAATATGTACCGGCTGGCCTGTAACAGCGAGGAAATCGAAGCCAGTTGCCGTCGTTTATCCTGTGTTTTTCCGGGTGTTTGCAAAAACCTCAACACCGATCACACGCCATTAATTAATCTATATCGTCGTGCCCGCAGTCTGCCGGGTATTAAGAAGATTCTGATTGGCTCCGGACTGCGTTATGACCTCGCGGTTCTGTCTCCGGAGTATGTTAAAGAACTGGTCACGCATCATGTGGGTGGCTATCTGAAAATTGCGCCGGAACATACCGAAGATGGTCCACTGTCGCAGATGATGAAACCCGGCATTGGCACTTATGACAAGTTCAAAGCGATGTTTGATAAATATTCCAAACAGGCTGGCAAAGAACAGTATCTGATACCTTATTTTATTGCGGCTCATCCGGGTACGACTGACAAGGACATGATGAATCTGGCGTTGTGGTTAAAACATAATGGCTTTCGAGCTGATCAGGTTCAGGCGTATTTGCCCTCACCGATGTCAGCTGCAGCAGCCATGTATCACTCAGGCAAGGACACTTTGCACAAAGTACGCCGTCAGGGCGGCGATATCACCGTTCCAAAAGGTTTGAAAGTAAGGCGCCTGCACAAAGCATTTCTGCGTTATCACGACCCGGAAAACTGGCCGATGTTACGTGAAGCCCTGAAAAGTATGGGCAGATCTGATTTGATCGGTAATGGCAAAAAGCATCTGATTCCGAGCTTTCAACCTAAAGGCACTGGCGAAATGGGTGAAGGCAAACGCATTACCCGTAAGGCTAAAACGCCATCAACGCAACCGGCTTTCCGTACCCAGCATGTCAGATCCAAAAAAGTAAAAAGTGGAACGCAACGTTCCCGCAAACGTTAGGGCTTGTTGATCTTTCATCTCCGCCTCTGTTGTGAACTGAAAAAGCGTCAATCAAGGCTCGAGGAGCACCCTTTAGTTATTCTAAATAAGCGACGAGCAACGCAGAGTGGCGCTTTTTCAGTCACAACCCGAAGGGCTGGGACTTTTTTTGCGCCCGCCTGCGTTGTCAATCACTTATGTAG
>NZ_DCSO01000098.1:23929-26996 GCF_002325665.1 Methylophaga sp. UBA1464 | reverse complement strand
CAGCAGTGGTGGATATGAAAGATCAACAAGCCCTAGATGGAACCCAGCCATCAAAAGCTGGGTCAGATATGCATTCTGATAGTTTCCTATGGAGAGGAATAAATGCGTTTAACCAATACTCCTGAACGTTATGGTCTGATCAGTATCTTGCTCCACTGGTCAGTCGCATTGCTGACGATTGGTTTATTCATCCTCGGATTATGGATGGTTGATCTTGGTTATTATGATGACTGGTACTATCAGGCACCCTGGTGGCATAAAGGCCTTGGATTTATCGTCTTTATATTAGTCATTCTGCGTTGGATCTGGCGTCCGGTTGCAGGTAAACCCGCCTCGATTGAATCAATACCTGTCTGGCAACAATGGATGGCTAAAGTAGCTCATCAATTGATGAATATTGCCATTGTTGTATTGACTGTCACGGGATATCTGATTGTCACCGCGAAAGGTCAGCCTCTGGGAATTTTCGACTGGTTCAATATCCCTTCCATCACGCAATTGAGTGTCCCGACCAGTGAGCTGGTGAGCAAGCTGCATTTATGGTCTGCCTATTTCATTATCGGGTTGGCTTCTCTCCATGCGCTGGCCGCATTAAAACATCATTTCATCAATAAGGACGCCACTTTGCGTCGCATGCTTAATCTTTAAACCAACAGGAGTTACCATGAAAAAAACCATCTTTGCTTTGGCGATGAGTACGGCTTTTATATTACCCGCGCAGGCGGCTGATTATGTGATTGATACGGAAAAAGCTCATGCGTTTATTGATTTCCGCATTCAGCATCTAGGCTTCAGCTGGATGAGCGGGCGTTTTAATGACTTTGAAGGGACATTCAACTATGACGCAGAAAACCCGGAAGCATCAAAAATTGATGTGAAGATTGATGTTGCCAGTGTGGATACCAACTTTGCTGAACGTGATAAGCACTTGCGTGAACAATTTCTGAACACGGCCCAGCATCCCGAAGCACGCTTTACTTCAACCAGCTTTGAGCAGCAGGCAGATGGCACTTTATTAATGAAAGGTGATTTCACCTTGCATGGCGTGACCAAACCGATGACTATTCCGGTGGAAAAAATTGGTGAAGGTGAAGATCCATGGGGTGGTTACCGTGTGGGGTTCCATGGTGAAACCAGCTTTATCATTGAAGATTATGGCATTGATGTCAGCAAGCTGGGACCAAGCTCGCAGGAAGTCTTTCTGACCTTGTCTATTGAAGGCATCAGACAGTAACTGAATAAATTACTCTTGACTGGCTAGCGCGTACAAACGCTCCAGTTCGTCATCTAAACTGTTTGCTGGTACAACTTCGTGACCTCGGTTGTACCAGTAAGCAGCATTAGACATATCGCCTTCAATTCGATGCAAGTAACCATGAATCAAGCATGCCATCGGATCATTGTATTGCTGAATAAGCTGGTGAGCGCTATTCCAGTCTTTTTCGCGAATGTTATCCAGTGCTTGCAGATGTATGACGCTCATTGGTTTCCTCGCTATTTATGACTGCCAGGTAACACTACCCAGCATCAGCAAACTACCCACTACTGCGAAAGGTGATGTTACCACCACAAACAACAGTTTCATCAGTTCACGAAAAATATAGATGGAATCAGCGATATAACCCATAGCGAACCTCCTTTGTAGTCGACGGTTGAATTATAATGCGCGTCTATGACGTTCAAATGACATGATGATGACCAGCCAATGAATTTGCTTGCCCTTGATACCAGTACCGAAAGTTGTTCTGCCGCAATAACCATTAACGGCGTGTTGTATCAGCAGCAGCAAATGACTCAGCGGGGTCACTCAACCCTAATACTGGGGATGCTTGATCAGCTTTTCAAGCAAGCAGATGCGTCAATCGCTGATATTGACGCATTGGCATTCGGGCACGGCCCCGGCTCGTTTACCGGGGTTAGAATCGGGGTGGGGGTTGCTCAAGGAATTGCGTTTGCTCGTGAGCTTCCGGTTATTCCAGTCTCGACTTTAGCAGCAGTCGCCCAGGCTGCTGCTTATGAGCAGACCCAACAACACAATATAGCGGTGGCGATGGATGCGCGGATGGATGAAATCTATGCAGCCAGTTTTCAGGTACAAGGTGGGAGCGTTGTGCTGCTGGGTGAAGAAAAAGTCTGTCCGGCAGAACAATTCCTGCCAGCTAATACTGAGATGTGGTTTGGTGCTGGCACTGGCTGGCAAGTTTATGCAGATACATTGCAAAGCAATTTTTCCGGACAGTTAATTGGTCAGCAACCTGATATTTATCCGCAAGCAGCGATTATTTTGAAACTTGCCGAGCAATTATACGCACGGGGCGAATATGTCAGTGCGGAAAAAGCTTTACCCGTTTACCTGCGCAACGATGTGGCCAAAAAGAAGGCGCAACAGGGATGATCAAAAAAGCCGATAACATTTTTGCTTCACCGCTGGAACAGATGGTGGACTTTCGCTTTGATGAGCGCGTGGTGGATGTATTTCCCGATATGATCCAGCGTTCGGTACCAGGCTATGGCACCCTGATTTCCAATATTGGCATTCTGGCCGCTCGATATGCTCAGGCAAACAGCAGATGCTATGACCTGGGCAGTTCATTAGGAGCGGTTACTTTATCAATGCGCCAGCGTATAAAAGCTGAAGGCTGTCAGATAATTGCGGTTGATAATTCGGCCGCAATGATTGAACGAGCAGAGAAAATCATTGGGGCTGATAATAATCGAGTACCGGTTGAGCTGCGCTGTGAAGATATTAACCAGACGCTTATTGAAAATGCCTCAGTAGTGGTGATGAATTTTACGCTGCAGTTTATTGCACCAGATTTACGCGATGAGTTGATTGATAAAATCTATCAGGGCTTGAAACCCGGTGGTGTATTTATCCTGTCGGAAAAACTGGCTTTTGACAGTGATGCGCAACAGATTTTTTTTACTGAAGCACATCATGATTTCAAACGCGCTAATGGCTACAGTGATCTGGAAATCAGCCAGAAACGCAGCGCCCTGGAAAATGTATTAATCCCCGAGACTCAGACAGCACATCAGCAACGTCTCAGCCAGGCGGGTTTTTCCA
>NZ_DCSO01000098.1:20709-23858 GCF_002325665.1 Methylophaga sp. UBA1464 | reverse complement strand
CAGCCAGGCGGGTTTTTCCAGCAGTGAATGCTGGTTTCAATGTTTTAATTTTGCCTCTTTGATAGCGTTTAAATGACCGTATATGAACCGTTTTATCGTTGGCTTGACTCCGTTGGACAAGCTGACTGGGCCAAACAATTGGCCAAATTTACTGACCAGCGACTGGCTGATGATTTTCATGGCAAGATGCCGTTATGGCAAAAAGCGTTGGCTGACTTACCCTTCATAAAGCCTTCCGCTATAGAACTTCAACAACAGGTGGCTATTGGCTCAAAAGAAGATTTGGCGGCTTATGACTCAGCTTCATTTATTGAGCTGATCAAAACTTTTCATCCCTGGCGCAAAGGCCCGTACCAATTATTTGATATACACATTGATACGGAGTGGCGATCGGATTGGAAATGGGAGCGCGTATTGCCGCATCTTAGTTCATTGCAAGGTCGTAAGGTACTTGATGTCGGTGGCGGCAATGGGTATCACGGCTGGCGCACTTTGGGTGAGGGTGCCAGCATGGTGATGGGCATAGATCCGACACTGGTTTTCAGTATGCAGTATCAACTGATGCAACACTTTATTCAAAGTGACAGACATTTTGTCTTGCCGATTGGAATTGAACATATGCCGGAAAAACTGCACCTGTTTGATACGGTGTTTTCGATGGGCGTTTTATATCATCGCCGTTCACCGCTAAATCATTTACTGGAGTTACGCCATTGTCTTCGCCCGGGGGGGGAGCTGGTGCTGGAAACGTTGATCATTGACGGGGAAGAAGGCATGAGTCTGATGCCAGAAGAGCGTTACGCGAAAATGCGTAATGTCTGGTTTATCCCCTCGGTGCCGACCATGCTGATATGGTTGCAGAAATGCGGCTATAAAAACATACGCTGTGTAGATGAAAATCAAACAAGTCTGGAAGAGCAGCGTGCAACAGAATGGATGACCTTTGAATCATTGCAGGATTTTCTGGATCCTAACGATATCAATAAAACAATTGAAGGTTATCCAGCACCGAAGCGGGCCATATTTATCGCTGATGCGCCCTAGGGCGTGTTTATCTACTGCTGGTGGCTATTAATAAGGCTAAACAGGTTCTAAAAAGCCATTGAGGTAGGGGAAACTGAAATCCATTTACCACTTCGATGCTGACAGGCATCCAGCGATTTTTCCTGTATATCGTCGCCATTTTTAATTTTCAACTGATAGGCCAGACAAGGGTAATGACCGTAAGAATAACTGCGTAAAAGCTGGATTTGATAGTGAATTCCGGTGTGATGATTAATCCAGCCATGTTCGGACTCGAAATCATTTGACGAGAGGATTTCCTGGGTTCTGTCCAGATCAATAGTCGTCATCGCAGTATCAGTTTCAATACCGGCCTCGACACCCGCTAAAAGATCGAGTGATGCATAAGCTTGTGGTATTAACAGCGCCATTAGAAGGGCCGGATATAAAGTATTGTGCCAAATACGATTCAATGTGCATTCCCATAATTGGTTTAAGTCCATTAGAAACCGAAATATACCATCCTTCAATAAGTAAACTATCCTTGTTTAAGCAGGATATTTTTCCTTTAAATCCATATGCTTATTTTTTTCCGATGTTTGACCACCCAAAAAACATTACTTAGCAATCCCTAATCTTGCAACCTGGTCATATAGTTGAGGCTTCAGAAATGAGACATTTCATTTACACAATTAGCTCCAGTAAAACGCTTTAATCTCACGCATTTTCATCAACAGCATCAACATGAAATGAACCGTCATCGTTCACATAAACCGAAAACTGTATTGGCCGGCAGCAGACAAAACAATCTTCAATATATTCCTGAAAATTCACACTGGCATCGAGTAAAACTTCAATAATTTCACCACAGTAAGGACACATAACAGATTGTTCCTGTAAAGCTTGCATCGTCATACTCCAAAATTGTTTATTATCGTTATGAATATATGGGGATGGATTAGTTCAATATCTTAAAGGTATTGAGTGTGATAAACCTATGGCCAGTCTTTTTGGAAAATCCGGATGCAACAGGCAATAAAGCAAACTTTTTCTGCACTTCTTATCAGTTGGCGTGAACAATTCAATAGTCGTCCCATTATGTCAGCGTTCATCCTGTTAACGCTAATGGCGATTGTCGGCATGCTGCTCATGAATTTTCTGAGCACACATACCAGTGTTGATCCGCTTTTCCTGAAATGGGCATTGATTGGCGGTGGTGTGGGAGCGCTTTCAACGGCAATGGGAGCCGCACCCGGATTAATTGTTAAAAAACTTCCCACGGTAACGGAAGATACGATGTTGGGCATGGCTGCCGGCATGATGCTGGGAGCAAGCTTTTTCTCACTTATTCTGCCTGGTATAGACGTTGGAACTGCATTAACCGGCCATGCTCTCAGCGGTGTGGTTATTGTTATTGTGGGTATGATGGGGGGCGTGTTGTTGATGTTAGGGCTGGACTATTATTTGCCGCATGAACATCAGCACTCCGGTCCATGTGGAGCGGGACATCAACAAGTGGGACGGGTAAGCCTGTTTGTTTTGGCTATTGCGCTGCATAACTTTCCTGAAGGCATGGCAATTGGTGTCGGGTATACAGATGGAAATCTGGCTGTCGGGATTCCACTGACAGCTGCAATCGCGTTGCAGAATATTCCTGAAGGACTGGCCGTTGTATTAGCGCTGAGACGTATCAATATTTCAGCTGGCAAAGCCGTAACAATTGCTGCCGCAACTGGATTGGTAGAGCCGGTGGGAGCAGTGATGGGGATTTTTCTATCAAGTGGTTTGCCAGTTTCTTACCCTCTGGGATTAGGTATTGCAGCCGGAGCGATGATATTTGTTGTTTCTCATGAAGTCATACCGGAAACGCATCGTAATGGTCATCAGACCAAGGCCACAATGGGGCTGATGGGGGGATTGTTTGCCATCATGTTATTAGATACGTTATTGGGTTAAATCACCATACTCAAACAGATACCGACGATCACCGAGACCAATACCTTCGGCAATCTGTTTAAAACCTGATTGCCGATAAAATTTCAGCAGCTCGGGGTAATGTGCTACTGCATCTAACTGCAGTGTTCGCCCTTCAGTCAGTTCGAGACAGTACTGCAGCAAAAATCGTCCGTAACCAGATTGTTGATGCT
>NZ_DCSO01000098.1:12418-20623 GCF_002325665.1 Methylophaga sp. UBA1464 | reverse complement strand
GGATTGCCAGTTGGGTGAGATAAAAATCAGCATCAGGTGCCTGTGGCCAGCAGTCAGTGTAATAACTGGCTGGTTGAACGCCCAATGCCACACAACCAATGAGCTGTGATTTTTGTTTGAGAACATAGACTGTTTTTTGCAGCAGATTTTGTTTGACGGATTGCTCATCATAAACATTCAGCCAATGCGACATACCTTGCTGATGCATATCTCTGGCACAGTGGTTTAATAGCGAAACAAGGTCCGGAATATCTATCTGACAAGCAAGCTGAATTTGTACGTTAACCATCTGCATAATGTCAGTTCAGTGGCCAGATCAGCATTATTACTGCAAGCGTTACTGCACCAATAAATAAATTCATTGGTATACCCACTTTTAAAAAGTCACGGAAATGATAGCCGCCCGGACCGTATACCATCAAATTGGTTTGGTAACCCAACGGCGTTGCAAAACTAGCTGAGGCCGCCATCATTATGGCAAAAACAAATGGCTCATTATGCAATCCTGCCTTTTCAGTAAGCTCAAGCACGATGGGTAACATTAACACGGCCGCTGCATTATTGGTGATCAACTCGGTCAGCACTGAAACGGCAATATAAGTCATTATCAACATCAACCAGGGTTGATTCTGACTGACCGAAACAATGCCTGTAGCCAAATAGTCTGCGACGCCGGTCTGTTGTAATGCCACACCCAAAGCAAACGATGCAGCAATGGTTAAAATAACCGTTAAATCCAGACTGCGTTCCGCCTGACTAACGGAGCAACAACCCGTTAATATCATTAGTGTTGCACCGATCAACGAGGCGTGGAGCATATCAATAAAACCGAATCCTGCAGCAGCCACCAAGCCTATCAAAATCACCCAGGCAAGAACCGCTTTATCGTGATTGGGTGATTCTTTACCCAAATCATTAATCAATAAAAAGTCTTTGTTGTAACGTTGTCGGCTGACAAAAGCGGGTCTGGCTTCCAATAATAGCGAGTCACCCGCTTTTAAAACAATATTGCTCAAATTGCCCACGATACGTTCACCATTTCTGGCGACAGCCATAATGACAGCACCATATCGTTGACGGAATTTTGCTTCACGAATGGTTTCGCCAATAGCCGCACAGTGCGGTGAAACAACAGCTTCTACCAGACTACGTTCAGGACGATCTGCAGAAAGGACTGTGCTTTCTGCATCAGAGGTTGAGGCGACAATACCTCTAATCCGCAACAAATCAGTAATGCCCTGAGTATCTCCGGCAAATACCAGACGATCACCACCTTGCAGACGCTGTTCAGGTGTGACCGCCGTTAATACTGTTCCATTACGTTCAATTTCCACCAGATAAACACTTTTCTGTTCACGTAAGCCCGCTTGTTGAATACTTTGCCCAACCAATGGCCCATTGGCCTCGACCATCACTTCCAGGGTGAACTCCCGTACATTTTCGAATGCATGACTTTTTCCAATATCCGGCAACCATTTAGGAAAAAACAACCACATAAAAATCAAGCCGCAGATAGCGACAGGCAACCCTATAATCGTGATCGAAAAAATAGAGAAACCGGCTTCACCGGTTAACGATTGATACTGACCGTTTAAGACCAAATTGGTACTGGTTCCAATTAACGTGAGTGTTCCGCCCAGAATAGCCGTATAACTCAAAGGAATCATGAGTTTTGATGGATTGATGTTTATCCGTTTACACCAGGCGAGCAGACCCGGAACCATGGTGGCAACCACAGGCGTGTTATTTAAAAATGCACTGAGAAAAACGACCGGGGTAAACATTCTCAGATAAGAGCCACGAATAGATTTTGGCGAGCCTAACAAGGATTTCACAAAAATATCCACGCCCCCTGAAGCATGCAAACCGGCGGCAACAATAAACATGGCGGCAACCGTAATCAAACCTGCATTACTGAATCCTGCCAATGCCTGTGGACCATTGAGAATACCGGTGGCTAACAACACTGTCATCGCCGTTATCATGGCGATATGAGGTCTCACTCGGCTAAATGTCAGCACCAGTAAGACCGATAAAGTAACGGCTATGGTAAACCAGCCTTGCCAACCCATTTTCTACCTCAAGCTATTTTTCAAAGTGCTAATAATGACAGGTTTATAAATAAGTGGAATTAATAAGAGGGAATATACATATATTTAAAAGCTATATGGAAAATGGCACTGCTTAGTTGGAAACAAAACTTAAAGGTCATTATCCACTTGTATGAAAGGAGAAAAATCATCTGCATTTTTTATTTGCTAGCGCCCAATCAAATTCACCGAAGCTGAAAAGCTTGCTGAAAAAGTATCTGCACTGTTTTTTTTAACAGATAAAATCATAGCTGAATGCTCAATTTTACTTGCTTAACAAGATAATGAATAAACAATCCTTTTTTACTTGGTTCGCTTTATAACCCTGTCTTTCTACTATCTGCCTGCACTTCACAAAAACAGGAGATAGACAGTGTCATTCAAACTTAAACCTTTAACACAGCATTTGCTGCTGGCCGGATTGATAAGCATCTCGCCGTTAGCGGCACAGGCGGCTGATAATGATGCCGATGCGCGCATCGAAAAGCTCGAACAGCAAGTGAATTTGCTGCTGGAAAAACTTGAGCAGCAAAATGTACAACTTAACCAACAACAAGAAGATATTCAAGCTACTAAAGCAGTAACTAAAAATGCAGTAATCACCAAAACTAATGGACGAAGTCTGTCATTTGAGTCGGCTGATGGTGATTTCAATGCACAAATTGGTGGCCGTATCCAAGCTGATGCTGCTTTTTATGATAGTGAAATCCCAAGTGGTGATGGTACTGATTTTCGACGTTTGTTTGTCGATTTACGTGGTACCGTCTACAAAGATTGGGACTATCGCTTTCAATACGACTTTGCCCGTCCCAATGGCAGTAGTTCAACACGCGGTGTCAGAGATGCCTACTTCAAATATACCGGGCTCAATATTGGCAATATCACCGTTGGTCAGTTCAAGGCGCCATTTGGCCTTGAGCATCTGACCAGCAGCCTCAATAGTACTTTCCTCGAACGCGGCCTCAACCATGTGTTTACCCCTGACAGGCGTATCGGTGTCGGTTTTGATACCGCAAGCGATAACTGGACGTTTGCCGTGGGTGGGTTTGGCGGTCCGGCAGAAGAAAGTGAAGATAACTCCAATAATGATTCAGATGAAGGCTGGAATCTGATTGGTCGTCTGACCGCGACACCGGTTAAAACCGACAACGGCTTTATTCACCTTGGTTTGGCGGCACGTCAGAACTGGGCACAGGATACTGATGGCAGTGTTCGTTTTCGCGAGCGGCCTGAAGTACGCCTGGATGGTGCCCGTTTAGTGGATACCGGCAATATTGCCGGGGTTGATGATTCACAGTCTTATGGGCTTGAGTTTGCCACTGTTTATGGACCTTTTTCCGTACAAAGTGAATTCATTCAAACCAAGCTGAAACGAGATGGTGCGTCTGACCTGGATTTTGATGGCTGGTACGCCTACGCCAGTTATTTCCTGACCGGCGAATCACGTGCTTACAAAAATGGCATCTTTGATCGCACTAAACCTAAATCGCCAGTGGGCAAAGGCGGCTACGGAGCCTGGGAGGTCGCTGCTCGCTACAGTACGCTGGATTTAAATGATGACACGTTAACAGGTGGAGAACTGGACAATGCCACTTTAGGTGTCAACTGGTATGCAACTGACAATATTCGGTTTGCCGCCAACTACGTCAAGGTACTGGACGTAGATCGCCCAGGCAATGCCAATGATGATCTCGATGGCGATATTTTTGCCGTACGGGCCCAGGTCGACTTTTAAAACTTAAATCTTAATCACGTAACTTTTTGGAGAAAAAAATGAAATTTAAAACAGTATTGAAAACCCTGCCTTTGGCATTGAGCCTGGCAATATTTTCGGCAAACACACTGGCAAAGGATATTGAAATCCTCAATGTTTCTTATGATCCGACTCGTGAGCTGTATCAAGAGTACAACCCAATTTTTGCTAAGTATTGGAAAGAAAAAACCGGTGACAACGTTAAGATACAACAATCTCATGGTGGTGCAGGCAAACAGGCGCGGGCCGTTATTGATGGCCTGGAAGCCGATGTTGTTACCTTGGCATTAGCCTATGACATTGATGCCATTGCCGAAAGAACCGGCAAAATTCCAGCGGATTGGCAGTCACGTCTCGAAAATAATAGTGCGCCGTATACTTCTACCATCGTTTTTCTGGTGCGTTCTGGCAACCCGAAAAACATCAAAGATTGGGATGACTTGGTCAAAGAGGGCGTGGAAGTTATCACACCTAACCCGAAAACATCAGGTGGCGCACGTTGGAACTATCTGGCGGCATGGGGCTTTGCTGAACAAAAGTATGGCAGTGCAGAAAAAGCCGAAGAGTTTGTCAGCAAAATCTATAAAAACGTCCCCGTTTTGGACTCTGGAGCACGTGGTTCAACTAACACCTTTGTGCAGCGTGGAATTGGTGATGTGTTTATTTCCTGGGAGAACGAAGCATTTCTAGCGATAAACGAATTGGGCAAAGATCAGTTTGAAATCATTGTTCCCTCGGTTTCAATTTTGGCAGAGCCACCAGTGACAGTTGTCGATGGTAATGCTGAAAAAAACGGAACACAACAAGTGGCTAAGGGCTATCTGGAGTATTTGTATTCACCGGTCGGCCAGGCTTTGGCAGCCAAACATTATTACCGCCCCTTTTCTCCAGAGCATGCTGATCCGCAGGATATTGCTCGCTTTCCACAAGTGAAAATCTTCACAATTGATGAAGCATTTGGGGGTTGGCAAAACGCCCAAAAGACTCATTTTAACGATGGCGGTGTGTTTGACAGTATCTATTCTGTTCAATAATAAAATCAGTAAATCCGGCCTGAAATGGTTCAGGCCGGACCTTAAAAAGTAAAGGAAATTATCATGACAATTAAAGCGATAAACAGTCGAAATCAATTTAAAGGCATTATCAAGCGAATAAAACGCGGTGATGTGGTCAGTGAAGTTGAAGTGGATACCGGTGCGGGTGTGATTACCTCGGTGGTGACAACGAGTTCTATTGATGACCTGGGTCTAAAGCCAGGGTTTGAAGTCATTGCTTTGTTTAAATCCACTGAAGTTGCTCTGGCAAGTTTTAGCAAAATATAAAAACAAAGCCGAGGAGAAGATCAATGAAAACCAAAATCTTAACTGTGCCAGGGTACCATGGCAGTGATGAAAATCACTGGCAGACATGGCTGGAGCAACAATTTCCTGACAGCGAACGGCTGACGGGTGTGAACTGGAAATCACCACGAATTTATCCCTGGGCAGAAGCGCTTGAGAAACAGCTTGATACTATGCCGGGGCAAGTGATTTTAGTCGCTCACAGTTTTGGTTGCCTGGTGAGTGCATTGATTGCTTCCTGGCGTCCCGAGAAAGTGGCAGGTGTTATTTTAGTCGCTCCAGCCGCACCACAGCGCTTTTCGCTTTATGGACCGATCACCGAAAACCAACAGAATTTACAAACCATAGCTGGCGCATTACCTGACCAACGTCTAAATACCTTAGGAGTACTAGTGGCCAGTAAAAATGACCCATGGATGTCAGTTGTTCAGGCTGATCAACTGAGTCGCGATTGGGGATTGGCCTTTTACAATGCAGGAAACGCCGGACATATAAATAGTGAGTCCGGTTATGGCGAATGGCCGTTAATTAAAGACTTTGTTTCAGCCATGCTGGAAGCTATTGAACCCTTACCTGGTGATGAGGTCTTTCAATTAAGTAGCTGGAACAGCTCTCGTAAACGTCTTATACCTAAAACATATTCAACAATCGGTTTAACAACGCAGCAAAGTGCATTTTTACAATACGCCTGATATGCAGGCTTGGATAATGGAGAATTAACATGTCAATTCGATTGGGTGATGAAGCCCCTGACTTTGAACAAGATTCAACAGAAGGGCGTATTCATTTTCATCATTGGTTAGGAAACAGCTGGGGCGTGTTATTTTCACACCCAGCCGATTTTACCCCAGTGTGTACAACAGAACTTGGTTTGACCTCCAAGTTAAAAGCCGAGTTTGACTCGAGAAATGTCAAGGCGTTGGCGTTATCGGTTGATCCAGTGGATAAGCATCACCAATGGATCGACGATATCAACGATACGCAAAATACCACGGTGAACTTTCCAATATTGGCCGATGCCGATCGAAAAGTATCTGAGCTTTACGACATGATTCACCCCAATGCCAGTGCGACTCTCACGGTACGATCATTATTTATCATCGATCCACAGAAAAAGGTCAGGTTAATCATTACCTATCCTGCCAGTACCGGACGGAATTTTAATGAAGTGTTGCGAGTAATTGATTCGCTGCAGTTAACCGATAATGAAAAAGTAGCGACGCCAGGTAATTGGCTGCCGGGCGACCGGGTGGTGATTGTGCTATCTCTGCAAGATGAAGCAGAACTTGCTAGTCGTTTCCCTCAGGGATATGAAGCCGTGCGACCTTACTTACGTTTTACAAAGTTAAAGTGATCTAATCTAGCTATAAATAGCTATTGCATTTGTGATATCAGCCAGTAGTTCTTATCGGACTACTGGCTTTTTATTATCTAAAACCAATAGCCAAAGCGCAGCAAAAATTGTTTTAGTTGCTAAAAGAGATATTTAAAGACAAAACATTAACTTTTTTAACTGATAAAAAAGCGATTGTTTTATCTAAGTTATTGTAAATTAAAATTAAAAAATCTAATCCAGTGCTATGCATAAGCTTTGCATATTTTGTTATTTCTCAGCATAAAAAAGCCTCTCTACACTTTGCGAACATCGTTTTGAGAAGGAATAGACATGTTACGCAACCCCATGAAACAGGCCACTCAGATCCTTGCCAGCGGTGCGTTAAACCGTGATGAAGGAAATGACTGATGGCCTCAATAAAATCATTTTCTGTTTTACCCGGTTTCGGTTTGTCGATGGGATTCACCCTGGTTTACCTGTCGCTGATTGTGCTGATTCCATTAAGTGCCGTATTTATTTTTACCAGCCAATTAACCTGGGCAGAATTTTGGGCGATTGTCACTGCGCCACGGGTCGTTGCTTCTTACAAACTTTCATTCGGTGCGTCATTAGCGGCAGCTGCCATTAATACTGTGTTTGGTCTGATGCTGGCATGGGTATTAGTTCGTTACTCGTTTCCGGGGAAGAAGATTGTCGATGCGTTGGTCGATTTGCCTTTTGCCTTACCTACGGCGGTTGCCGGTATTGCATTAACCGCTTTATATGCACCGAATGGCTGGTTAGGTCAGTTTATCCAAGGCTATCTGGGCATAAAAGTCGCCTTCGCGCCATTGGGCGTTTTGGTGGCATTGGTGTTTATTGGTTTGCCGTTTGTGGTTCGGACGGTACAGCCGGTATTGCAGGATCTGGAAACTGAACTGGAAGAGGCTGCCTCGAGCCTGGGCGCGAATCGCTGGCAGATTTTTCGTTATGTGCTGATGCCTATTCTACTGCCTGCGCTAATGACAGGGTTCGCTCTGGCATTTGCCCGTGCGGTCGGTGAATATGGCTCGGTTATTTTCATCGCTGGCAATATCCCGATGGTTTCGGAAATCACGCCGCTGATGATTATTACCAAACTGGAACAATACGACTATGCCGGTGCCACGGCGATTGCAGCGGTGATGCTGGTCGTGTCATTTGTGATGTTGCTAGTCATTAACGGCCTGCAATCTTGGGCTGGCAAACGAACAGGAAGGGATAAATGAGCCATACAATAATAGTGGATAACATTTCCAAGCATTCTGCCTGGGTTTCCCAGACAAAATTTGAAAAAAATGTAGCAACGCGGGAATCGAAGTGGATCAAATTCAGCATTATTAGTATCGCGCTGATTTTTTTTGGCTTGTTTTTAGTATTGCCCCTGGTCGCCGTATTTGCAGAGGCATTACGCAAAGGTGCGGGTGTTTACTGGCTGGCATTAACTGATGCGGATGCTTTATCAGCAGTCAGATTGACCTTGATAACGGCGTTGATTGCAGTGCCATTAAACCTGGTGTTTGGTGTAGCGGCCGCCTGGGCGATTGCCAAGTTTGAATTCAAAGGCAAGCAGTTGCTGATTACTTTTATCGATCTGCCTTTTTCCGTTTCACCTGTCATTGTGGGTTTAGTGTATGTGCTGGTTTTTGGTGTGAATGGCTGGTTTGG
>NZ_DCSO01000098.1:3483-12264 GCF_002325665.1 Methylophaga sp. UBA1464 | reverse complement strand
ATTTTGCTGTGCCGGGCATTGTGCTGGCCACCATTTTTGTAACCTTTCCGTTTATCGCGCGTGAGTTGATTCCGTTGATGCAGGCGCAAGGCAAAGAAGAAGAGGAAGCGGCTGTGGTATTGGGCGCGAGTGGCTGGAAGACGTTCTGGTATGTGACGTTACCGAATATCAAATGGGGTTTGTTATACGGCGTGATTCTGTGTAATGCCAGAGCGATGGGCGAATTTGGTGCGGTATCCGTGGTATCCGGACACATTAGAGGCCAGACCAATACGATGCCGTTACACGTTGAAATTCTTTATAACGAATATAACTTCGCGGCGGCCTTTGCAGTGGCTTCATTACTGGCATTACTGGCTTTAGTCACGTTGGTATTAAAGACCTGGGTGGAACACCGCGCTGAAACCAATGCTTCGGCACACTAATTAAAAGAGATACGAAGATGAGTATAGAAGTTAAAAATTTACACAAACAATTTGGCAGTTTTACAGCACTTGATGATATTTCGTTGAATTTTCCGTCAGGTGAACTGGTTGCGCTTTTGGGGCCATCAGGTTGCGGTAAAACGACATTACTGAGAATTATTGCCGGTCTTGAACAGGCAGATTCAGGTTCAGTTATTCTGGATGGTGAAAATGCTTCAGATACCCATGTCCGTGAGCGGCAAGTGGGTTTTGTGTTTCAGCATTACGCATTGTTCAAACACATGACCGTATTTGATAACGTCGCGTTTGGTTTGCGGATGAAACCGCGTAAATCCAGACCTAGTGAAAAAGTGATTGCCGAAAAAGTCCATCGTTTGCTGGAGTTGGTGCAACTGGATTGGCTGGCGGACCGTTTTCCTTCACAACTGTCTGGAGGTCAACGACAACGTATTGCTTTGGCTAGAGCATTGGCGGTAGAACCTCGAGTTCTATTATTGGATGAGCCATTTGGTGCCTTGGATGCCAAAGTACGTAAAGAGCTACGGCGTTGGTTACGTAAATTACATGATGAGTTACACATCACCTCAATTTTTGTGACCCACGATCAGGAAGAGGCGAATACCACATCCGACAGGATGGCGTTAATGGATCATGGAAAAGTTGAGCAGGTAGGCACGCCTGATGAAGTGTATAACCATCCGCAAACGCCGTTTGTTTATGGTTTTTTAGGATCGGTAAACCTGTTTCATGGCCGGGTAGACGATGGACATCTGCATGTCGGTGATGATGTGCTGCATGACCAAGGTGAAAATTACGGCCCCGGTTCAGAAGTTTACGCTTTCGCACGACCGCATGAATTGGATATAGTCGTCGATACACAACAAGTCAGTGGATTATCTGCCAAGGTGAATCGCGTTTTGTCGTTTGGTCTTAATTCACGGGTGGAGTTGGATGGTATCAATAGTGCTCACGGCCAGCATTTTGAGGTGGAATTAAGTCCTCAACGGGTGCATGAATTATCATTAATACAAGGTCAGATTGTTAAATTAGTGCCATCAAAATTAAAGCTGTTTCAACGAGATAGCGTACAGAAGGATTATCACGCTTGAACTTTCAACAATTAAGAATTATCCGCGAAACAGTCCGACGCAATTTCAACCTGACAGAGGTAGCTAATCATTTGTTTACCTCGCAGTCAGGTGTGTCCAAACACATTAAAGATTTGGAAGACGAGCTTGGCGTTGAGCTATACATCAGAAAAGGGAAACGATTGACCGGCCTGACCGAACCAGGCAAAGAAATGTTGAAGATTGTTGAACGCATGTTACTCGATGCGAATAATATCAAACGCCTGGCGGAGCATTACAGTCAGCAGGATACCGGCAAATTAACCATTGCGACAACCCATACGCAGGCGAGATATGTGTTGCCGGAAGTGATTACCCAGTTTAAGCAACGCTATCCTAAAGTACATTTAAAACTGCATCAGGGCAGCCCGGATGAGATCGTCAAAATGATGATTGAAGGGGAGGCTGATATTGGCATTGCCACAGAGGCGTTGGGGAATATTCCCGAATTAGTCAGTTTTGCTTATTACCATTGGCAACATGCGGTGATTGTGCCCAAAGAGCATCCTTTGATAAAACAACAGAAGCTGACTTTGGCGGATATTGCAGAGTATCCCATCGTCACCTATCACGAGGGGTTTACCGGACGCGCCACTATCGACAAGGCCTTTCTCAAACAACATATTGATGCTGATATTGCGATGTCTGCACTGGATGCGGATGTGATTAAATCTTATGTTGAATTGGGATTGGGTGTCGGCATTGTCGCGGCTATGGCCTACGATGCCGAACGTGATATCAAATTAACGTTGTTGGATTCCAGTCATTTATTTGAACAAAACATCACCAAGATTGCCGTCAGAAAAGGGCACTACATGCGCCAGTTTGCCTATGATTTTATTCAGCTTTGTGTACCGGATTTGCCGGAAGAAGCCATGGTCGCGGCGATTACGCAATAATGACACGGCAATGGCTTTTTAATCTGGCCATTGCTGGGGTACTTTCTGAATCTCTGAAATGTCATAACCCTGCTCAGCGAGCAACTGCAGCATCTGCAGGTAATCCTGTTCGGGAATCTGCGGTGTTCTGGCCATTATCCAGACGTAATCACGTTTTTCACGACCGACAATCGTCTGCGTGTAATCTTCATTCAGATAAACGATTCGATAATCGGCTTTGACTGGCCAGATAAACTGCATACCCCAGACAGCATTTGATTCGTCATCCAGAATGAAACCTTTGGGATGGTACTGTTTCTGTTCGCCATCGAAACTGTCTTTATTAAAGGTAAAGGTGGTGGCGATAGTGCCATCTTCATTTAGTTCATAAGTTTCAACAGCGTTGTGCGCACCTTTCTCAATAAAGGTTGGAATATTGGCGATGACATACCAATCGCCCATAAAGCGATTAATATCAACATAGTTTTCCGTGCGAATGGGTTGTGACATTGACTGACATCCTGCTAATAGCGTGATAAACAGCAACAGAGATAATTTACGACCAGACATCGGCATCACTCCTGATTGGAGTACATATGATCAATCGGCAGGTGTGAACTGGATGTGAAAGTTCTGGTTTGTTTAAGATGAGTCGGCTGCTATCAGGTTTTGGCTTTGATCAACAGTTTCAACTCTTCAATTTGCATAGATAAGTCTTCAATTGTCATATCGTTTTTATGTGCTTCTTCATGCTCTTCAGCACGTTCCTGTTCCATTACATTCACAACAATACCTATCAGCATATTTAGAAAAGCAAAGGTATTCAGGAAGATAAATATCAGATAGAAAATCCAGCTGAAAGGGTATACCTCCATGGTTTCATACATGACATCAGTCCAGTCTTCAAATGTCATAACCCTGAATAACGTCAGCATGGATACCGCGATATCGCCCCATAAAAAATCATTGACGTCTGCGAACAGCGTGGTACCGATGGCCGCAAAAATATAAACGATGATAAACATCATCAATGCAACATAACCCAGTTGGGGTAAGGCTTTGAGTAATGAGTTAAGCAAATGTCGTAATTCCGGAATCACTGATAC
Source organism: Methylophaga sp. UBA1464 (assembly GCF_002325665.1). Classification (NCBI taxonomy): domain Bacteria; kingdom Pseudomonadati; phylum Pseudomonadota; class Gammaproteobacteria; order Thiotrichales; family Piscirickettsiaceae; genus Methylophaga; species Methylophaga sp. UBA1464. The sequence continues at coordinate 8,728 of NZ_DCSO01000098.1, read as the reverse complement.
CATCCGTAATACACGGAAAATACGAATCAATCGGGCAACGTAGGCCAGTTCACTGTCATTAACCGGTATCAGGCTGACAGCGACGATAAGCGTGTCAAACACATTCCAGCCGCTTTTGAAAAAATCCCTTTTGTTGGGTTCGGCCAGAAATCGTACGCTGATTTCCATGACAAAAAACAAGGTGATTGCGTAGTCCATCCAGTCGACTAACCGTAGGATCTGAAAAGGGATTTCATAGGTTTTTACACCTGTCACCATCGCAGAAAACAAAATGACACTGACAACGACAACTTCAAATAAACGGTTGTGTCGCAGGTTCTCCAGCTTGGTCTGAAAAGATATTGGAGAGGGTGCTGAGGTTTGCATATATAAAGCGGCCAAAAGTAAATCAAGGCCGCGATCATAATCGGAATTTATGGTGGGTCAAAGATGTTTAGCTAAACGCTGCAGAATTTGATGTTAATCGTTATCAGCAAGGTTATTGATAAGGGTAAGGATAACCTTTTTATTCGCTTCATTAAGACCACGGAATAAATCCAGCAATCGTTGTTCAGAATCCGTAATCGTAAATTCTTTAGCTGATGTTGAGCGGTAATCGTTGTGACTGATTTTTGCGGCGGCTGAATGTCGACGGTACTTATCATAACTGTGGGATAGTCGCATAACGATTTCCAGATTCAGACTAATCTCATGCTGCTGACTGAAATCGCGCAATAGTATCTTGAGATCATCAGGGATGCGTAAACCAAAGGCTTCGGTATTAGTGCTTGTAGGGCACTTTTTCAGAAATTCTCGCACAGCCGTTTTATCGAAGCGATGGGCCAGACTTTTCTGTAATAAAAACAAAGCCTCGCTGGTCGTGCTCCGGTTGTGTTGTGTCGCCTCATAACGTAGCCAAGACATAAGCTCAGCAGGCAGTCGGAGGCCAAAAGGTCCTTTTCTCGCGCTCATTAATTAAAGAGTGTAAACAGTTGTTATTGACATAGTTAGTTACCATCTGTAGTTTCATTACCACTGGTATCTATCACCGTGGTATAAAGTTAAATAAAGTTTAGTCCTTATTACTGTGAAATCCCCGTGAATAAAGGGTAAACAGCTGACGAAACTTATGACTGAAAATCCACGTTAAGGACAAGGCAGGTAGTGTGAGAAACACATTATTAGAAAATGCTTTCAGGTTTGCACATGAAGGCATTGTCATCACGGATGAACATCAGAAAATTGTTGATATCAATGAAGCGACTCAACACATTACCGGGTATTCACGATCAGAACTTATCGGCAGCAATCCCAAATTCCTTAGTGCTGAAAGCCAAAATAAAATTTTAAATCAGACCATCCTGCAATCATTGCATCGCAACGGTTTCTGGCAGGGTGAAGTGTCAAATAAACGGAAAGACGGTTCGCACTATATTGCCCGTTTGAGTGTGAAACGTATTCATGCTTTCAACAAACTGTTTTATCTGGTGCATCTCAGTGATGTGACTGCTGACCGAAAATATCGCGCTATCCTTTCTGATCTGATTCTCAACCGTAATTCGCATCAAATCCTCAACAAAAACCAGCTGGAAAATGATTTTGGTCAGATGAGCTCAATGGCTGATCAGAATAATGAAAAACTGGTAGTTGCCTTTATGGATCTGGATGAGTTCAAAACAATCAATGATATTCATGGCAAAGCGGTTGCAGATAATCTGCTGGACCAGGTACCAAATCGTGTGAAAACCGTATTAGCGGAAACAGACTGTATTGTGCGTTATGGCGGTGATGAGTTTGTTTTGATAATTGGTGGTATCAAAAATGATGCTATCGCATCACAAACAATCCAGAGGGTATTATCGACAATTGCCAGTCCGTTTATTGTGAACGAAGTGCCAATGATGATCACGGCATCCATCGGTTATACACTTTATCCAGATGACAAGGGCAGTCTGGATACCTTAATCCGTCATGCTGATCAGTGTATGTATAAGGCCAAGCTTGACGGAAAATCAACCTTGTTCGCCTATGATCCGGGTGAAGAAGAGCAGATTACCGAACGCAATCAGCAACTACGTGAAATTGCCACAGCAATCCAGGAAGATCAGTTTGTTTTATTTTTTCAACCTAAAGTTACCCTCAGTACAGGGCATATTTTCGGTTTTGAGGCTTTGATTCGCTGGCAACATCCTGAAAAAGGTTTACTGACGCCGGATAGATTTATTGACCAGGTTTATGATACGGAACTGGAAGTCAGCCTTGGTCAATGGGTTATCCAGAAAGCCATAAAACAACTTTCCCAATGGCAGCAAGCTGGTCATAAGTATCAGTTAAGTATTAATCTGACGGCTTATCACTTGTCTACCAGCGACTTCTTCGATTGGTTGCAGTTTCAGATTAAACAATACCCCGAACTGGATACCAGTCGTTTTCAGATTGAGATCCTGGAAAGTAATCGTCTTAGTGATCTGAGTCTTATCAACAATGTGGTCGAGTTCTGTAAATCGGAGTTTGGTATTACCACCGCGCTGGATGATTTTGGTACAGGTTATTCCTCTCTCACTCATATTCGGGTATTGCCGGTCGATGTGGTGAAAGTGGATCAAAGTTTTGTCCGGCGGATGCTGACAGAACCCGAAGACTGCAAAATTGTGGAAGGCGTCATAGCGCTTGCCCAATCATTTAATATTCAGGTGATTGCTGAGGGGGTTGAATCTATTGCTCACGGTGAAGTGCTATTGGCGATGGGCTGTAACCAGGCTCAAGGCTACGCGTTAGCCAGACCGATGCCGATTGAGCAGCTGATGACATTTTTAAGTGCTTATCAGCCTTTCAGCCAATGGTGTGCTCAATCAGGCCTGTTGAAGAATCATAAACAAGCCCGGTTGAGTTTATTTTATTTTTATTTAAAACACTGGATACATCAGCTTCAGGAACGACTGTTCGCTGAACCGGAGATCAAAACGGAGTGGCCGATAACACAATTAGCGGATTCTCATTGCGGGATCTGGCTGGAGAAAGCCCGTTATCATCATTATCTGGATAACACAACGCTAGACCAAATCAGTCATTATCATCAATACATTTTTCACTCGGGGAATGATTTGCTGGCCAGTTACCTGGCGGGTGATATTCATGCCAGCCGAGCAGGCTATAACGCTCTTGAAACCACTTTCAAGACAACCCTTGCAGAATTGCATTCACTAATCAGACGAATGTCTGAATAAGCCCGCCATAAACAAGTCTTGACATCAGGCCGGGAAGTTGAAATGATATGATATATCATAATTTGGAGCGTTTAATGAAAGATGATTTGGCGATAGCCTGTTCCGGAGCCTGCATGGTTCATTGCTTGTTAACGCCGATGATAATCGGCTTTGGTGCTGCAGGACTGGTGGGAGAATGGTTAAGCTCGGAATGGGTTCACCGACTGATGTTGGTGCCTGTTGTTTTACTGGCTTTATTGAGCTTGCCTGGCTCCTACAGAGTACATAAAAATCAATGGCCCTTATTGCTTGGTGTAATGGGGGTTTTAACCATGGTGTCGGCGTTATTAGGGCCGGAATCCCTGGAAGCCTGGATAACGATAAGCGGTGGTCTGTTGCTGATTACGGCGCATTTGTGGAATCGCAAGTTATCTTTAAGATTATTGCTACCTCAAAGAGAGCATGCAAATGGATGAAAAAGCTTTATTAGCGGCTAACGAAGCGGATTACATGAATGCTGAGCAACTGATCTTTTTTGACAATCGACTTCAGCAACTCAGAACCGAAACATTAGACGAAATTACAGCAATAAAGACCCAAATGCTGGGTAATAGTCAGGTCAGTGATGTACTGGACAGGGCACAACAGGAAGAAGAGTCACAAATTGCTTTACGGATCGCTGATCGGAAACGTCAGCTGATTCCTAAAATTGATGCAGCACGTCAGCGAATCCGCTCAGGGGAGTATGGTTATTGTTTGCAAACCGGTGAACCAATCGGCATTGAACGATTATTGATTCGTCCAACCGCAGAATATTGCACTGATGTGAAAACCATTAATGAACAAAAAGAAGGGCTTTATGAGCACAAAACCCGATAAACGTTTGCCGGTAACGGTGTTGTCCGGCTTTCTGGGCGCTGGAAAAACGACGGTACTGAATCATATTCTGAATAACCGTGATGGTCTGAAGGTGGCGGTTATAGTGAATGATATGAGTGAAATCAATATCGATGCTCAGCAAATTCAGCAGGATGTGCAACTTAACCGTGCTGAAGAAAAGCTGGTGGAAATGAGCAACGGTTGTATCTGCTGTACCTTACGGGAAGACCTGTTAATTGAAGTACGTCGACTGGCTGAAGAAAAACGTTTTGACTATCTGGTCATCGAATCAACGGGCATTTCTGAACCTTTACCCATTGCTGAAACCTTTACTTTTGCCGATGAAGATGGCGAAAGCCTGTCACAGATTGCCCGGCTGGATACCATGGTTACAGTGGTCGATGCGATAAATTTTCTGCGTGATTTTAATGAGGCCAGAAATCTGCAGGAAACGGTGGAAAGTCTGGGTGAAGAGGACATGCGTAGTGTGGCCGATTTGCTGGTAGAGCAGGTTGAGTTCTGCGATGTGATATTAATCAGCAAAACCGATTTATGCACCACAGAACAATTAACGGAATTAACAGGTATTTTAAAAAGCCTTAATACCGAAGCAGAGTTGATTGCTATCGAAAATGGTCAGGTCCCACTGGATAAAGTATTGGGAACACATAAATTTAGCTTTGAAAAAGCCGAGCAAGCGGCGGGTTGGCTTAAAGAAATGCGCGGTGAACATATTCCTGAGACTGAAGAATATGGCATTAGCAGTTTCACCTATGTTGCCAGGCGACCGTTTCATCCACAGAAATTCTTTGAGTTTCTGCATCAGGACTGGCCTTGTGGCAAGTTAATTCGTTCCAAAGGTTATTTCTGGTTGGCCAGCCGTCCACAGTTTGCTGGCCAATGGAATCAGGCTGGTGGCATTGCCCGTTATGGATTTGCCGGCATGTTCTGGAAAGCCATCCCGGAGAATCGCTGGCCGCAGGATGCCGAAAGTCTGCAAACCATCAAAGAGAATTGGCAGGAACCGTTTGGTGATATGCGTCAGGAACTGGTGTTTATCGGCCAGAACTTAAATCCCCAAGCCGTGACAGCCCAGCTGGATGATTGTCTGTTAAGCGATATCGAGTTACTGGCAGGTAAACCATTATGGGAGTCGTTACCTGATCCATTTCCAGCATGGG
>NZ_DCSO01000098.1:0-3372 GCF_002325665.1 Methylophaga sp. UBA1464 | reverse complement strand
ATGATCCATTTCCAGCATGGGATGCGGCTTAAAATGAATCAGAGTGCATTAGCCGTAAACCCATTGTTTGAGCATGTACTCAAGGCAGATTCGCCATTAGTGATGACAGCAATTTATGAGCCGCACATTAATCTGGTGGTCTGGCAACGCCAGTTAAGTAATGCACTTGACCATTATATTGCGGAAGTAACTCAAGGACTCAATGCGCTACAATTACGTACGGTTATTACCCCAGACGAAGTCAGTGACTGGTTAACCGGTTTATTACCTGATAAACCACAGCGAAATTTGTTTGTTGATGATGTCAGGCAATTAGTGGAAATGTATGCGGATTTGTTTGAGTTAAACTCGGTTGGCTTGCGCCTGAGTCTGATACACGAGACTATGTGTCCCAGATTTCATACTGATCATCTGGCGTGCAGACTGGTAACCACTTATCATGGGCAGGGGAGTGAATGGTTAACAGAGGAAGCTGTAGATCGTTCAAAACTGGGGCCCGGTGCACAAGGTTTAGCGGATCATTTATCGGGGATATACCAGGATAAAGTGGATATCCAACAATTGAATCAGGGTGATGTCGCATTATTGAAAGGTGATGGTTGGATGGATAGTCAGGTGAGCGGCATTGTGCATCGCTCACCACATATTCATAAATCTGAGAAACGATTATTGTTAACCTTGGATTTTGCAGAGTGATTGGGAGACAGATAAAAATGCGGATAGCACCATATTTATTTTCTGCGGTTTGTGGCTTCGCTGTTATGCCCATCACAAACGCCCATGAAGAGTCTCATGGGCATAAACATCACGAGCATCATGAACATCACCAACATGAGGGACATCGCCATCATGGAGCGCATGTTCATGGCATGGCAACGCTGGATTTAGTGATGGATGGTCAGGAATTGATGTTGCATTTACAATCGCCGTTGATGAATTTTTTAGGTTTTGAGCACCAACCCGAAACAGAGCAGCAAAAGGCCATTTACCACGATATGTTGCAACAACTGGAAATGTTGGATGTATTGCTGACCGTTGAAGGTTCAACTTGTAAAGCCGAGTCAATCGAAATCGATGAGCCTTTTGACAGTCAAGGTCAAGCAGGGCATGCGGATCTCGATGTCAGTTATTTTGTGCGTTGCGAACAGCCAGATAACATAACCGGTTTGAAAATCAATTTATTCGATGTGTATAACCGTCTGGAAACGTTGCAGGTTCAAATGGTGTTACCTACCGGTCAGCAGCAACTGGAATTAAATCCACAACGAACCACTATCCGGATCAACTAATGACGACAGTCGATATAGAGAATGTTCTGCAGCAGGCCGAACGTAGTTGCGTTGAGCATGGCGCCCGATTAACCAGTAAACGTAAGTACATTCTTGAAGTATTACTGAAAGCTGAGGCAGCGCGTTCAGCGTATGAGATTGCTGAACTTTATCGTCAGCAAACCAATGAAAATATTCCGGTGATGTCAGTCTATCGGATGCTGGACTTTCTGATGCAGAACAGCTTGGTTCATAAGCTGGCCTCCAATAATAAATTTATTGCCTGTGCCCATATTGCCTGTTCACATTCACACCAGACGCCTCAATTTCTGATTTGTGACAATTGTCAGCAGGTACGGGAAATCGGTGTAGATAAACAATTGATTCATGCATTGGAAGAGAGTATTGAGCACAATCATTTCCAGCTTAATAGCCCACAGCTTGAACTGCATGGCTTGTGTGAAGCCTGCCAACAACAACGTTAAGTAGAAATTTTTTTCATTCGCAGATTTACGTATTTTGCATTAAATTGATGTGATATATCGTATTTATTATGGTGATCGTTTTGCCCGATACCCATTTGATAAAACGCTTCAGGAGAAACCATGCTGGAAGTAAACCAGTTAACCAAATCATTTGGCAATCGAATTGCCGTTGATCATCTCAACTTCAAAATCGCTTCCGGTGAGGTTTTATGTTTATTGGGTGCCAATGGCGCGGGTAAGACAACAACGTTGAATATGTTGCTTGGCTTTACTGCACCAAGCAGTGGCAGCGCCACGCTGGAGGGTGATGACCTCTATCAGCAGGCCTCCTTATGCCGACAGAAAATCATGTATGTGCCGGAAAACGTCAATCTTTATCCGCGTTTTAATGCCATTGAAAATATTCACTATCTGGCTGTGCTGGCCAAAATGAAATTAACTGACCAGCAAATTCACGAAGCGTTGCTCAGTGCCGGACTCAAACCGGCTGACTTTACCAAGCATCTCGCAGAATATTCCAAAGGCATGCGGCAGAAAGTAGCCATTGCCTTTGCGTTGTTAAAACACGCTCGTTTGATTTTGATGGATGAACCGACATCCGGTCTGGATCCGGTTGCCACTCAGGATTTTATTCAAGTAGTGAATACGATTAAATCTCGCGGTGCGGCAGTGTTGATCGTCACACATGATCTTTTATGCGCCCATCAACTGGCTGACCGGATTGGCATTATGAAACAAGGTCATTTAACCGATCTCATTACCACGCAATCGTTAACACTGGATCAGCTAACGCAACGTTACTTTGATCAGTTTGCTGCCTAAGGAATTTATGATGAAAAAAACTTTTATTNNCCTGATTGTGTCTGCTCTACCGTTATCTGTGGTCTTTGCCGAGACTGATAATGAACCCGCCGCCCGTATTGATCCTTTAGTGGTATTAGGTACACGTCCGGATTATGCCGATGAAAATCTGGCCGGTTCACAGGATATTATCTCGCGAGAAGAGTTATCCATCAGTCATGTGAACAACACCATGGAGCTGTTTACCAAAATTCCCGGTGTTTATTTTGCCCGATACAATCAGGGCATTATCAACACCGATATCGGCATTCGTGGCTTTGCCGCTGAGGGAAGTACTCCGCACGCCAAGCTGTTAATCGATGGTATTCCATCCAATCTGCATAACGGCTACAGCGAGATGGATCAACTGTTTCCGGGTAATATTGACACCATTCAGGTTTATAAAGGCAATAGTGATCCGCGTTATGGCACATTTAACGTAGCCGGTAATTACAATATTGCCACTCGCTCAGATATAGCGCGTGAAGTTGAAGTCACCCTTGGCAGTTATAACGCACGTGAGATACAAGGCTATTGGGGAGAACAAACCGGTAACCTGCAACACAGCTATTTTGCCGGTTATCGTGAATCGGAAGGTTACCGGGATAATTACGATATTGATAAATACAGTGTGGGTGGCCACTGGTTTTATGATTTATCTGACGATACCTCGCTCGGTTTTATTGCCCGAGTCGCCGAGTATGATGCCGATGCGCCGGGTTATCTGACCCAAGAAGAAGCCCGTAAACAGCCGGCCCGATCAGCTGCCTATGCAAGAC
>NZ_DCSO01000013.1:39124-39974 GCF_002325665.1 Methylophaga sp. UBA1464 | reverse complement strand
CAGGCTGCTCAGGTCACTGTAACGGGATCGGCAAGTCAAACGCCAGCGTTGACACCGGGACAAGTTGCGCAGGCTGTGGTGATATCGGCTGGAAAGGCGGGCGAAAATGTCGATATCCAGTTAGCAGGAAGGGTTATTACCATTCAGGCCGGGGTGGATTTGCAGCGTGGACAGACTCTTGAACTGCAACGAACCGATGCAGGTGCCAGTGATAAAGTAGCACTTAAATTACTCTCTGTGGCGGCTGTCACATCGGTTATGCCGAACTTCCGGCCAGGGCAAACGTTACTGGCAGAAGTCATTAAGTTATTACCTCAGCAATCTATCCTGTTGGCATTGCCGCAAGCCGGAAAATTGCCTGTGCCACTGGAATTGGATATCAGCAGGTTGAATTCCAGTTTCAAACCCGGACAGCAGCTTTTATTACAGATTCTGGGCAACGCACCACTGAGCGTTGCTCTAAAAACGCCCAATCCGAATTTGTCAGAAAATCTGATTTCCCAGCAACGCCGATTATTGCCGTTTGTTTTCGCCCAACCTCCGCAATTACAAAATGTGATCAATTCGTTACCGGATCTGAGAACAATGACTCCGGTTCAAAATGCGCTAAGTCAGCTATGGCAAAATATTCGCGAAACGCAAACTGTTCAGCAATCAGCCAATTTGCAACAAGCGATTCAACAGTCCGGAGTGTTTCTCGAAAGACAATTGATGCAGCCGAATCCGGTGATAAGTGGTGATTTCAAAGCGAATTTATTGAAACTGGCTGCAGCACTTGAAGGACAGATCCGACAAACAGCAAACGGTCAAATCAATGCTCAGAATCTTCCGGTGGAAATTCGTAATGCCC
>NZ_DCSO01000013.1:37275-39064 GCF_002325665.1 Methylophaga sp. UBA1464 | reverse complement strand
CGAAATTCGTAATGCCCTGATAAATTTGCTCAATCAGCCTTCCGCTTTGCAACAGCTTCCATCACATATTACGAACGCTCTTATGGCAAGTGGTCAAACTCCGGCCCAATTATTAACCATGTTGCTGGCTGGTCAAGGACTGGCTGGCAACACCAGTCCCAATGTTCAGAATCTCAACCTTCAGAATATATCTGTTCAACAAAGTACTCAAAATGCACAATTTCAGGCTGGTGTGAACGAATTAGCCAGATTACAGGTTTTACTGCGCGAAGTAGAAACGGCGATTGCCAGAGTTCAGATGAATCAATTGAATATGGTCAGGGAAGCAGATAATCCCGCACAGCCCCAAGTCTGGTTGATGGATGTGCCCTTACGTGACAAACAACAGTTGCAGTGGATGCAGTTACAATTGCAACGTGGAACAAAGCAGGATGAGCAAGATGCAGAACAGTGGCAAGTGACACTCAATCTGGAAACACAAAACCTGGGGAAACTGCGCGCTTCAATTGCTTTGCAGACAAATAATGTCAGTGTGTCATTAACTGCTGAAGATCCAGAAGCGGTTGCGCTGCTGGAAGACAATATCGGTTTATTGCGTGACAAGCTATCAGCACTGGATTTACAGGTTCAGCGGCTCAGCTGCCATTGTGCGCCGGTAGAGTGGTTATCTCCGGTTGCGCAGACTGACTCGTCAGATGCATTACTGGATATCTCAGTATGAAACAACAAGCAGAGCCGTTACGTGCTATTGCATTGCATTATGACGGAGACAATGCACCCACAGTGACCGCCAGCGGCGAATGCGATATTGCTGCTGAAATTATTCGCATTGCTAAACAGCACAATATTCCCCTTCGTGAAGATGCCGTTCTGGCTGATATGCTGAAAGAAATGCAGCTGGGGGAAGCGATACCTGAAGAGCTTTATCGAGTTATCGCAGAAGTGATTGCTTACGCATATATTATTTCGGGTAAATTCCCTAAGGACAAAGGCTAAATTCCAGTACAGATTAATCTGCGTTAAAGCATTATTACTGAGTTTGAGGCTTGTTTTTTTTTCAATACTTTACAAACAGCATTACAAAAATCTCATTAAGTGTTGATTTTAAAATATAAAACCGCTATTTTCATTTGCGTGTATCTTGAAACCGGTCATAAAGAAACCGCATACAAACCAGATGAATAAACTTCTAACAGTTGAGTCACCGATGTCAAGGACATCTGAGCAGAGCCTGACGGCACCGATATCTGCTGCGGAAGTGAGTGACTTGTTGGCTGCGCGGATTCTGATTAGTGGGACACGGCTTTCTGATCTGGCTTTTCTGCAAACCATGTTGTCGTTGAGTGGCTTTACCAATATCTCCACTGCCAATGGCCCGGAAAAACTCATGCAAATGCTGAGACAGGCCATTTCTGGTGACCTATGCGATATTGATTTGATCATCCTCGATTGCCGCTTGGGTGAATGTAATGCCCGGGAACTCCGGTTGAAGTTGGATCAGTTTGATGAATGGCGATTGATTCCGGTTATCGCACTGACAGAAAAATCACAATGGAACCATAATCAGCTATTAACGGATTTAGGACATGGTGTCACCTCACTTTTATATCGCCCGCTTACCGCTGAGTCATTGCCTCCCGCGGTCATGACAACTTTGGCTGCCAAACGTGAACGTGACCATTATCATCTCCGTCAGCAGCAGATTGAAGATGAAAATGCTCAGTTGCGAGTCATGGAAGCCAGACTGCAATTTTCCGTTAATCATGACGATTTAACCGGATTGGCATGC
>NZ_DCSO01000013.1:29290-37183 GCF_002325665.1 Methylophaga sp. UBA1464 | reverse complement strand
CAAATCGGCGACGTTTGGAACAGGCGCTCGATATTACGTTGACTCAGGTACGAAACTTCCATACCAGTAGCGCGTTGTTTTATATCGATCTGGATAGTTTTAAAGTACTGAATGATGCCGAAGGTCATGAAGCTGGTGATACCTTGTTAGTTCAGGTTGCCAATTCGTTGCGGAGCTTTTTTAAAGTCCGCGATACACTGGTGCGGATTGGTTCTGACGAATTTGCTGTATTAGTTGATACCATTGAACCGGATACTGCCATAGCCCGCGCTGAGGGCCTGCGGGAAATGTTTGATGGATACAGTTTTACTTTTCATGATCATGAATATCATTTATCCGCCAGTATTGGTGTTAAATGTATTACCGAAGCCGCTATTTCTACAGTGGGTGAAATCTTATCGCATGCTAATCAGGCATGCTATACCGCTAAAAAACGGGGCCGGAATCGGGTTCATGTATACAGCCCGGCTGATCGGGAAATGTATGCGTTAAGACATAGTGTCGAGTGGGCTCCAAGAATTCGTGCGGCATTAAAACAAGAAAATTTCATTCTTGAATTTCAGCCTATCTACTCGCTTAAAGAGAAAAAAATCAATCACTATGAGTGTTTGATACGCATGCGTGGGCAGGGTGATAAACTGTATTACCCACATGATTTTATACCGGTTGCAGAAGCCATGGGATTGATTCATCAGATTGACTTGTGGGTCGTTAACCATGCTTTTGAATTGCTCAGAAATGTTCCCGGCGATACAGCGCTGGCGGTTAATCTATCGGGTAATATTTTTCTAGATAAAAACCTCTACCCACTGGTTGAGCGCAAGTTACTGGAAACGGGGGCGGATCCATCCCGGCTGGTGTTTGAAATAACTGAAACCTCGGCAATTTCCAACTTTGAACAAACCAAACAAATGGTCGATCGATTGCGAAATCTCGGATGTCGATTTGCATTGGATGATTTTGGTGCCGGATTCAACTCCTACAGCTACCTAAAACATTTTCCGGTGGATATTCTTAAAATTGATGGTGGATTTATTACCAATCTGCACAATGACCCTGTCGATCAGCTATTAGTAAAGTCGATGATCGATATTTCGCATAGTCTCGGCAAAAAAACCGTTGCTGAATTTGTCGAAGACAGAGAAACCCTGAAAATGCTGGAAGAGTTTGGTGTGGACTTTGTTCAGGGATATTTAATCGGTAAACCACAGCGGGTAATGCCCACCAAGCCTTAGGGTCTGTTGATCTTTCAGAGTTACAAAGTTGAAGTGCTTACGTAAAGATCAACATAGCCTAATGCAAATCGGTAGCCGAATGACGCTGTGCTCCGTGCAACCGGGTAATCAGCAGTGCCTCTTCTTCACTCAGATTGCAATTATCAATAAGTTGATTGATATCGACCCCTTTTCTGGCCAGCCGAATTGCATGCTCATAGCTATGTTGTTGTGGTTGACCGAGATCCATGCTTTTTTGCTGATCACGAATCTTCATTAAGGCCTGTTCAAATCGGACGATACGTTCATCAGAGCCTACTGCTGCGCTGCATAACGCTGATAACTGCTGCTGCAGAGAGCTGATTTGGCTTGCCTGAACTCGACTCAAGCGAAAGAAACGGTAGCTGGTAACAAGCAGCACAATTCCCAGCAAACCTACCAAACTATATAAGATATATAACATCATGATATGTCTCCTGAGACATCACACATATTCATCAATAATGCCGGTTTTAGGCGGCCGTTTAGGTTTAACCTCATCAGCGTCTTCTTGTGCCTTCTCATCCTGTTGCTTTGGTTTATGGCGTCGTTTCTCATCCGCCGGATTGTCCACTCGGGTGGTGGGAACAAGTGGCTGGGTTGGATGAATTTCGTCTGCCATGATTTACATCAGAAACTGGCGATATCCGCTATTTCGTCATCATTAAGCAGCTTGTTGACATCAACCAGAATTAACAGGTTTTTATCACGGCTACACACTCCCTGAATAAAGCGTGAACTGTCATCACTGCTGACATTCGGGGCCGTGTCTATTTCTGATTGATGCAAGTAAACAACTTCAGCCACACTGTCGACCAGCATGCCGATGACGTTACCGCTTACCTCAGCAATAATAATGCGCGACTCCTCATCGACTTCCCGGGAGGACAAACCAAACCGTTTGCGAGTATCGATCACGGTGACTACATTGCCACGCAGATTGATAATGCCGAGCACATAATCCGGAGCTCCCGGTACAGGCGCAATTTCAGTCGGGCGCAGCACTTCCTGTACTTGCATCACATTGATGCCATAGACTTCTTGCTCCATTTGATAAGTCACCCATTGCAGAATAGGGTCATTACCAGCCTGATTATCTTGCTCACTCATTGTATTTTCCTTATTCACAAAATATTGGCACATAAGTGGCTGCCAAATTTATGACGTTCTGTGTTTATAAGCATCAAAGCACAGTCTGTGCCAGTTTTATATTCGGTTATCGCAATATTTTTAACAGTTCTGTTAATGAAATAATACTGCTTAAAGGTGACATTAGCATACCTGCCAGCCAGGGTCTCTGTCCCGGTTCCCGCCGCCAACGCACATTTTCACTCTCCAGCGTAACCACATGGCGGATAGTGGATACAGCCAATCCCAGCTGTTTATTGTTCACCAGTAATATGTAACGGTTATCTGTTGAATTACTTGATTTATTGGTAATTAATGTTGTTAAATCAATTACTTGAGTATGCTGTTTAGGGCGGCTTAGGGTGCCAACGATATAGTCTGGCTGACCAGGAAGCTGTGACAGACCTTCTTCGGGCCAGTTCTCTATGCCGTCCAGTTCATCCAGGGTTAACGCCAGTTGCATACCAGCCACTTCAAATAATAAAGCCTGGGTGTCTTTGTCAGAAGTATTCGCGAGGCTGGCAATAATCCCGGGCTCAGTCTCAGGCACCGTTTCAGTTATTTCAACTGCAACGTGTTCCAAAGTCTCCGGTTCGCTGTCCAGTAACAGCTCCTGCAGATAGGCTGTCAAGGCTTGCTCTGGTTCTTTAATCTGGATTGGTTTAGACATTTTGACCGGGCTTTGCCGCTGGGGCTTTAGTGAGTTTTTTCATTAATCGTTCATAGGCCATACTGCCACGACTTTCTGGGTTGAGCGCAGGCAGAGGAATGCCAGACTTACTGGCATCGCGAAATTGTGTATCAATCGGGATAGCATCCTGCCAGAGGTTTTCTTCATAATCCTTTTGCATTTTACGCAATGTCTGAACGCCGGCACGGGTACGGCGATCAAACATCGTTGGCACAATCAGGTACGGAAGTTTGTGCTGGCGGGAATGATTGATTAACTGCAGAGTATGCAACATGCGTTCAAGCCCTTTTAAGGCAAGAAACTCGGTTTGTACCGGTATCAATAACTCATCACAGGCAGCCAGCGCATTGACCATTAAAACACCCAGCATAGGCGGGCAGTCTATCAGCACATACTCAAATCGCTCATTCAGTTGCTTTAAGGTTTTGTGAATGACCAGGCCTTTACCGCTTTGGATACTGAGTTGGCGATCCAGGGTTGCCATGGCCGTTGCGGCGGGTAACAGGTAAATATTATCCTGATTGGTTTTTTTGAGTGTTTTGAAAATAGCGTTGAGCGGTTGCTGGTCTGACTGTTGAAATAAAGTGTAGATACTGTGATCGATATTATCGGGATCAAACCCAAAATAAGTGGTTAACGAACCGTGCGGATCCATATCCAGTAGTAATGTGGAATGACCTTTTCTGGCAAGATGACTGGCCAGGCTGACCACTGTAGTGGTTTTGCCGACACCACCTTTTTGATTGGCAATCGCCCAGACCGTCATGGAGATACTTCGTCAGTAACGGAGGGTACCAGCACAGGAGGAGGCAGGCTGTCAGTAATGGGGGTAATACTGTTTTCAGACTCTGTTTCACTGCGATTCAATTGCTCATCAAACACTTCGAGGGTTCTTCGGCTCTCCTGGCTTCCCAGAATAACCAGTACCACCCGGCGGTTTTTTTGGCGGCCTAATTCGGTCTCATTATCCGCAATTGGTTTAAACTCACCATAACCTATGGCTGACATACGGCCCGGTTGAATACCAAAGCGATCCAATAAATTCACTACACTGGCCGCTCTGGCAGCTGACAGCTCCCAGTTTGACGGGAAACGCGGTGTATTAATCGGTTGATCATCAGTAAATCCCTCTACTTGTAGTGGGTTGGCGACCGGGGCAAGTACATCGGCAATCTGACCAATTACCGGTACAGCCTCACGGGCCAAACGGGCATCACCACTGGCAAACAGAAAATTGGAATTGATCTCCACCTCCAGCCAGTCTTCAGTTTGCTTGATACTGACATCTTCATTGGTAATTAAATCAGCAAGCGCGTTGCTGAGTTGCTGCGAGATATCGTTGATGGTGCGCAAACTTTGCTCGGAAACAGGAGGGCGTTCCCTAGGCAGTTCAGGCAGTTCAATTTCAAAATCCGGTACTTCCGGCTTACCCGGCGAAGCGACACGTTCACCTTGTCCACGGCTGACTTCACCAATCTGAATCGGGTCACTGCTGCGAGTAGGTTGTGAAAAGACGCTTTCCAGTGTTTCTGATAAAACACGGTATTTGCCTTCATTCACTGATGAAATGGAATACATCACTACAAAGAAAGCAAACAGCAAAGTGATAAAATCAGCATAGGACACCAACCAGCGTTCGTGGTTTTCGTGTTCTTCATGCCGTTTTCTACGGGCCATCAGGCTAACCCAGATAAGCCTGCAGACGGCTCTCGATATTGCGCGGATTATCGCCATCAGCCACGCTGATCAAGCCATCTATCAACATCATTTGTAATTGGGTGCGACGTTGTACCAATGTTTTAAGTTTATTTCCCATCGGTAAAAACAATAGATTTGCCAACCCGACACCGTAGATGGTGGCAACAAATGCCACGGCGATACCCGAACCAAGTGAAGAGGGATCCGCCAGATTACCCATAACATGAATGAGTCCTAACACTGCACCAATGATACCGATGGTTGGCGAATAGCCTCCCATGGCTTCATAGACTTTAGCCGCCTGCAGATCATTGTTTTCCATGATATCGAGATCGGTTTCCAGTATTTCGCGAATGATTTCCGGCTCGGCACCATCGGCAATCAGTTGCAGACCTTTCTGAGTGAAGATATCAGTTTCTTCCATGGCCATGGCCTCCAGACGAAGTAACCCTTCTCTGCGGGCAATCTGATTCCAGTCAAGAATTTTATCAAGTAAGCGTTTAGCCGATTGTTGGGGTGGCTTGAAAATCCATACGGTCATTTTCAGGGCCCGAATAAAGGTATTCATCGGCGTCTGCAGCATGACTGCCCCCAGTGTACCACCCAGTACGATTAACAAGGCTACGGCATTCAGAATAGTATCGAGATGACCACCCTCCAGATACTGGCCGACGATGATGGCGCCAAATCCAATCAGTAAGCCGAGTATGCTGAGGATATCCATCGCTATTTGAACGCCGTCAGTAGTTTACCAATCTCAGTAAGACTCAGAACCTTATCCGCAACACCCGCTTTGGCGACAGCCATAGGCATACCATAGATGGTACTGCTTTGCTGGTCCTGAGCCCAAATGGTCGAGCCTTTCTGATGCATTTTTATCGCCCCTTCACATCCATCCGCTCCCATTCCAGTGAGGATGATGGTCAAGGTCTGCGCAGGACAAACCTGAGAAACGGATTCAAGCGTAACGTCGATGCAGGGTCTGTAAGTCGCATTTTCTGGACCAGGGTCGACTTGCAGGTAAAGTTGTCCACGCCGACCTTTCAGTAAAAGCTGTTGACCTCCAGGGGCCAGATAGGCGATTCCTGGGCGTAATACATCGTTTTGCTGAGCTTCTTTAATACGAATATCACATTGTGAATTTAAGCGTTCAGCAAAAGATGGTGTAAATGTTGCCGGCATGTGCTGAAGTAAAATAATTGGGAAGGGGAAGTTGGCCGGTAGTTGTGATAACACATTTTGCAGGGCAACAGGTCCTCCCGTTGACGTGCCAATCACCACTAATTCAATTTTTTTCTTTTCTGCCGGAATGAGAGGGTGAGTCAGCTCAGTTGTTTTGGCAACAGAAGTCTGTTTATGCGGATTTGCATGGGTTGCCAGAAAATTGATCCGATCACATAATTTTTGTCGGGCACGGGTTTTGTCCTGCGCTAAATCTTCAAAACGCTTTGGGAGAAAGTCCATTGCTCCCGCGTCTAATGCATCCAGCGTAGCTTTGGCTCCTTCCGTCGTCCAGGTCGACAGCATCAATACCGGGGTAGGACGTCGTCGCATAATTTTTTTGACCGCACCGATTCCATCCAGTAAAGGCATTTCCAGATCCATGGTAATAACATCCGGTCTGTAACGGGATACCATTTCCACGGCTTCCATACCATCGGCTGCACTGGCAATGACTTCCAGTCGTGGATCGGCATTAATGATTTCAGTCAGTCGCCGGCGGAAAAAAGCTGAATCATCAACAATCAGTACCTTAACAGTCACAAATATCCTTAATAATTTCGATGTGCGTAGGTATTCATTAACTCTGGAAAATCGAGAATAAGCGCAATACGGCCATCGCCGGTAATAGTTGCTCCTGCAAAGCCTTTAGTGCCGTGGAGTAAGGCGCCGAGGGGCTTGATAACCACCTCTTCCTGACCGATTAACTGATCAACAACGAATCCCACTTTACGGGTGCCGACATTGACTATAACCACATGTTCAGTTGTTGCTTTAGACTCTGAAACATTACCTTTATTAAGCCATTTGCGTAAATAAAACAGTGGCAGGGCTTTGTTTCGTACAATAACAGTTTGCTGACCATCTACGGTATTGGTTTTATTCAGGTCCAGATTAAAAATTTCATTTACGCTGACCAGTGGAAAAGCAAAGATTTGATTACCCAGCATCACCATTAAGGTAGGCATGATGGCTAAGGTCAATGGGACTTTGATAGAAAGCGTTGTACCTTTACCGATTTCCGATTGAATATCAATGACGCCGTTCAGTTTGGAAATACTGGTTTTGACCACATCCATCCCTACACCGCGACCTGAAATATCAGATATTTCCTGTTTCATTGAAAAGCCCGGTGCAAAGATCAAAGCAAAGCATTCTGATTCGGTCAGTCTGGAGGCTGCTTCTTCATCCATCATGCCTTTTTCAACGGCTTTACGACGCAATATCTCCGGGTTCATGCCGGCGCCATCATCAGAGATGGTCAACAAAATATGATCCCCTTCCTGTGCGGCAGCGAGGACGATTTGGCCTTGTTTGGGTTTGCCTGAAGCTTCACGGATATCCAGCATTTCAACACCATGGTCAACCGCATTGCGAACCAAATGTACTAATGGATCGGCTAAGGCTTCGACCAGGTTTTTATCTAAATCAGTTTCTTCACCGCGTAATTCAAGATTGATGTCTTTTTTCAGGCTGCGAGCCAAATCACGTACCACCCGGGGAAAACGACCAAATACCTTTTTAATGGGTTGCATCCGTGTTTTCATCACAGCAGTTTGCAGGTCACCGGTGACCACAGCCAGATTATTGACAGCTTTGGCCATTTCTTCATTTTCAAAGGCGGCTTCTAGCGTATTAATACGATTGCGTACCAAAACCAGCTCACCCACCATATTCATGATGTCATCCAGTCTGGCGGTATCCACACGTACACTGGTGTCTGCTGCAGCCTTTGCCTGTGGAGCGGCAGCGGCCGGTTTTACAGCAGTAACTGAGTCTCCATCGTCAACCGCCTTTGGCGTTGTTTCAGGCTTCGGTGGGCTGGGAGGCGGGCTCGCTGCTTCGGCAGCGGGCTTTGCTGGTGGAGTGGGTTTGGCTGCTGGTTTTTTTCCTTGTAATTCA
>NZ_DCSO01000013.1:22910-29063 GCF_002325665.1 Methylophaga sp. UBA1464 | reverse complement strand
GGCTCAGGTTCAGGTTCAGGTTCAGGTTCAGGTTCAGGTTCAGGTTCAGGTTCAGCCACCACTGGAGGCGCATCGCCTGATAGGTAAGCTGCCAGTTGCTGAATTATTACCGGATCAGCTTCAGTCGGGTAGGAACCGGCTTTAACCTCTGCAAACATACTGTTCAGAATATCCAGCACCTTGAGAAAGGTGTCCATCATATCGGCATCAACCAGGCGTTCACCCTGGCGCAGCAGATTAAAAACATCTTCGCCTTTATGACACAGATTAACCATAGCCTCGAGACTTAAAAATCCAGCACCACCTTTGATGGTGTGAAAGCCCCGAAAAATGGAATTCAGTAAATCTTTATCCTGAGGTTGTGTTTCCAGAGCAACCAATTGCTCATTCAATCCATCAAGAATCTCTTCTGCCTCAACCAGAAAATCCTGCAGAATCTCATCATCTGTATCTAAGGCCATGCTCCTGTCCTTCTAAAAACCAAGACTGGATAACAAATCATCCACATCGTCCTGGCTGTTGACCACATTCGGTTTATTTTTAGCGTTTATCTGCGGTCCTTCTGCTTTTAATGGGTCCACGACTTTCGTTTCCCCACTTTGCTGAGTTTGTCCTGCCACCTTAACCAGCTTCACCAGATTGTTTTCAACTTCTTCCACCAGTCCAATGACCTGGCGTAAAACTTGTCCGGTTAAGTCCTGAAAGCCCTGTGCAAGCGTCATTTCAGAAAGGTTATTATGTATCTCTCCAGCATGCGTATTCACCACAGGTAAGTAAGCTTCAATTTCCCGGCTTAAATCACGGAATTCTGTTGCTGACATCTCCCGATTTCGAAAGCGTTGCCAGCTTTCATTGAGCTTAGCGGCAGTTTGTTTCAATTCATTAGCCAAAGGCAGGGTTTTATCGATATATCCTAAAGTTTTATGTGCAGCTTCTTCGGTGGTTTCAATAACGTAATTCAGACGATCACGGGTATCCGGCATGTCAATGTGGGTGAGATCGACCAGCCGGGCATCGACTTTGAAGTTATTCAGTGCTTCATGCAATTCACGGGTCAGTTTGCCAATATGCTGGAATAGTTCACTTTCACGTGCGTTGGTTAAGGCCATCAATTCTGTTTTAATGCGACTATCGTCTTCCTGTTCGATAGCTTCGATAAGAGCCCGGGCGGCCTTAAGTTGTTCTGCTTTATTCAGAGCGTCCATAATGTCCTTTCCAGCTTATTTATTGCGCGTTAATACGTTCAAATATTTTTTCTATTTTTTCTTTAAGGGTTGCGGCAGTAAAAGGCTTGACAATATAACCATTGACGCCAGCCTGGGCTGCCTCAATGATTTGTTCCCTTTTGGTTTCAGCAGTCACCATTAATACCGGCAAGGTTGATAATTTAGGGTCGGCACGCACTGTTTTAAGCAGGTCAATTCCCTGCATGCCAGGCATATTCCAATCGGTTACCAGAAAGTCGATACCGCCGGCATTCAAAATAGGCAGGGCGGTTAAACCATCATCGGCTTCAACAGTGTTATTAAAGCCCAGATCGCGTAATAGATTTTTGATAATCCGTCGCATTGTAGAAAAGTCATCCACAATGAGGATTTTCATATTTTTATCCAAGGTATACCTCCCAAATTTACTGCATCCAATCGCGAAGTTTACTACGCAATCGCACCACAGTTTGCGTGTGGATCTGACTGACACGTGACTCACTGACGCCGAGTACTTCACCGATTTCTTTTAAATTTAATTCTTCATTATAGTACAGGCTCATCAATAGCCGTTCACGTTCTGGCAGGGCGCCTATTGCTTCGGTCAGAGCCTGTTCAAAATTATTATTTTCTGTGATTTCCGCCGGGCCAATATCATCACTGCCAAACGACTCACCATCGGTCAGCTGATTATCAGTCATATCATCCAGACTGAATACCTGATGACCGGAAGCGTCCTGTAATTGCTGATGGTATTGTTCCAGAGTCATTTGCAATGCATCCGCCACTTCCTGCTCTAGTGGAGCACGACCAAGCTGTTGTTCCAGCTGATGCATTACCTCGGCAATTTCACGGGCTTTGCGATGTACCGATCGCGGTGCCCAATCGTTACGGCGGATTTCATCAAGCATTGCACCACGGATACGAATACCGGCATAGGTTTCAAAGCTGGCGCCCTGACTGGCTTTATACTGGTTGGAGGCATCCAGTAAACCAATCATTCCAGCCTGAATTAAATCATTAACATCTACGGTATGGGGTAAGCGGGCAACCAGATGGTAAGCGATACGTTTAACCAAACCACCATGTTGCTCAATCAGCTGATGCTGACTCAGTTCTGAAATTTGGCTGGAATACATGCTTACACCAATCATCTTAACCTGCTTCCAGACTAGCCTGTATCAGACGCTCTACAAAAAACTCCATATTCCCTCTCGGTTGTTTGGCTACCGGCCAGTAATCGATTTTTTTTGCCAGATGCTGAAATGCGGTGGCCGATTTGCTACGTGGTAAAAATTCGACGACAGCACGCTGCTTTTTAACCGCCCGGCGAAGGTCTTCATCAAAAGGCACAATACCCATAAAATTCAAGGTCACATCCAGAAAACGATCACAGACAAGGGATATTTTATCGAATAATTCGCGACCTTCCTGAATACTGCGTCCCATATTGGCAATAATATGAAAACGTTCAACGCCATGTTCGCGACTCAGTAACTTTATCAGGGCATAAGCATCGGTGATTGACGCGGGCTCATCACAGACCACCACAATGACTTCCTGAGCGGCTTTGGTGAAACTGACTACGCTGTCTGCAATACCGGCTGCACTATCAATAAGTAGAATATCAATGTGTTCATCCAGTTCACTGAAAGCCTGGATCATGCCGGCATGTTCAGCCGGGCTGAGCTCGGCCATTTTCTTAACACCGGAAGCGGCGGGAATAATCTGTAATCCGGAAGGGCCATCCACCATAATATCTTTCAGGCTTTTATCGCCTTCCAATACATGCAGAAGATTGAATTGCGGATGTAAGCCTAGCATCACATCGATATTGGCTAAACCGAGATCGGCATCAAGCAGAACAACTTTCTTTCCCTGCGTTGCAAGGGCGACACCAATATTAACGGTCACATTGGTTTTACCGACACCACCTTTGCCACTGGCAATAGCGATTACTTTTACCGGTTTCGGCACGTGAGTCATTTTTCGTAAACCACTTGCCTGGTCTAGGGGCGCGTCAGCCATAAGCGGCAAAACCTCCATAACTGGATACGGTTTGAGGATCCAGTGCTTGTTGTTCAGATTGCATCAATTCGCTCGCTTGATTCACTAAGCTGTTAGGGCGTGCCAAACCGAGATCTTCAGGCACTTGTTGACCATCACAGACATAGGCCAGTGGCAATTGATGGCGAATAATTGCTGATACCGCACCACCCAGACTGCTGCTTTCATCGGTTTTCGTCAGGATGCAGCCGCTTAAGTTAAGGTGCGAAAACGCCTTAATGATATCATTCAGAGCAGAGTTTTGGGTGGTTGCAGACAGCGTGAGGAAATGTCGGATGCGGGGAGAATGCTGAGTTAACATAGCTATTTTTTGTGTTAATTGCATATCACGCGGATTCATACCTGCAGTATCGATCAGGATAAACCGGCGATCAAGCATATCGTTCAATGCTTCACCGAGCTCCTGATGGTTGCGTGCTACTCTTAAGGATACCCCCAGAATACGGGCATAACTTCGAAGTTGTTCCTGGCCACCGATGCGATAGCAGTCAGTGGTAATCAAACCTACCTGTCGTGCTCCGTGTTTTAAAGCGCAACGGGCGGCTAATTTTGCAACGGTGGTGGTTTTACCCACGCCAGTCGGCCCCACCAGCGCCATAATGCCGCCTTTTTCGATGATATCCTGATCAGACAATGGGATTTGTGCGGCTAATTTGCCTAAAGACTGACGCCATGCTGTTTCCAGATCATCAATTCCCTGACTTGTTGTGACCAGCTGTTTGGCCAGCTCAACCTCCGTCCCCATACGCATATGTCGCTGTAAAACCTGCATCTGCGTCGGACTCTGTCTGGCCATATCCTTCCAGGTCAAATCTGACAGCTGATTTTGTAACATATCCCGCAAACTGGCAATTTCCTTGCGCATTTGCACCAGTGTCGGTTCCTGCGACCAGATATTCTGCTGTGGTGCGACGTATGCGGGGGCCGCAGGTTGAGTCGGATCGATTTCAATTTTGGGTTCTTCTTTTACCGGACGAGTAACAGCAGCCTGGCGTCGAAATTGCGTTTCGTCATAATCGGTTGCTGCCACAATCTCCACTCCTCCATCTACTCGTGTATTAGAGAGGATAACGGCATCCGGCCCCAGTACTTCCCGTACTTCGCGGATGGCCTGACGTACATCTGCTGCCTGGAAACGTTTAATTTTCATCGCATCACCTTCTTGTTATCGACCCACATTTGCCACAATGCGTATTTGTTTATCATCTGGAATTTCGTTGTAGGAGAGCACATGCAGTCCTGGAATCGCATGACGGATAAAGCGGGAAATCCACCCCCTTAATCCTGCCTGAACCACCAATATGGCGGCTTCACCAGACATTTCCTGTCGTTGCGCCACTTCTTGCAGATTTTTGTGCATATTCTCTGCGAGTCCTGGTTCCAGACTTGCACCACCTTCTCCAGATGCCTGTAATGTTTTTAGCAATATCTGTTCCAGCTCTGGATCCAGCGTGATGATAGGCAAGTCAGGCTGGGTGCCATTTATGTGCTGCACAATGGAATGAGCCAGTGCCATCCGTGTTGCTGCGGTAATGGCTTCTGGGTCAGGGTTGCGTGCAGCTTGCTCGGCAATGGCTTCGCTAATGGTGCGAATATCACGAATTGGAATATTTTCCTGTAACAGGTTCTGCAATACTTTTTGTACGGTGCCTAATGGCACGGTGTCAGGTACCAGACCTTCTACCAGTTTCGGTGCAATTTTGGCGAGATTGTCCAGCAGATGCTGTACTTCTTCGCGACCCAGTAAATCATGTGCATGGTTTTGCAGAATTTTGCTTAAATGGGTGGCGACCACAGTATCCACATCAACTACGGTGTATCCTTGAGCCTGGGCGTGCTCACGTTGGCTGGGTTCAATCCATACGGCATCCAGACCAAATGCCGGATCGGTGGTGCGGATACCTTCTAGCTGAGCAAATACCTGTCCCGGATTGATCGCCAGCATTCGATCCGGATACACCTCCGCCTCACCGAAGGTCACACCAAAAAGCGTGACTTGATAGGCTGTTGGGGACAGATCCAGATTATCGCGTATATGTACTGGCGGAATTAAAAAACCCATTTCCTGTGAAATCTTTTTGCGGATGCCTTTAATGCGATTCATCAATTGGCCACCCTGATTTTTATCGACCAGCGGAATCAGGCGATAACCCACTTCCAGGCCAATCGGATCAACAGGGCTTAAGTCATCCCAACTCAGTTCACGTTGTTCTCGACTGGATTCCTGTTGTTGAGGTGGAGCGGCGGCAAGCGTGGCGGCTTTTTGACGCTGTGCAATTAACCAGGCGCTGCCGGCACCGGCTCCCGCCAATAATAAAAATGGCACATTTGGCATACCGGGAATTAAACCCATTCCGCCAATAATGCCGGAGGTGATGGCCAGTGTTTTGGGCTCTTTTAACAGTTGAGAGAAAATCTGCTCACCAATATCCTGGTCAGCAGTCGAGCGGGTAACTAATAACCCGGCTGCAGCAGCCAGTAATAAAGAAGGAATTTGTGCAACCAGACCATCGCCAATGGTCAGCAGAGTGTAATTATGCGCCGCTTCTGAAAAGCTCAGGCTATGTTGCAGAACACCAATGACAAAACCGCCAATGATGTTGATAAACAGGATCAGAATACCGGCAATGGCATCACCACGAACAAATTTACTGGCACCATCCATCGAACCGTAAAAATCCGATTCCTGCATGATTTCTTCACGACGCCGACGGGCTTCATCCTGATCAATCAAGCCGGCATTCAAGTCAGCATCGATCGCCATTTGTTTACCGGGCATTGAATCCAAGGTAAAACGGGCACTAACCTCAGCAATACGGGTAGCACCTTTGGTGACCACCACAAAATTGATGATAACCAGAATGGCAAACACCACCAGACC
>NZ_DCSO01000013.1:22484-22793 GCF_002325665.1 Methylophaga sp. UBA1464 | reverse complement strand
AGAATGGCAAACACCACCAGACCGACCGCATAGTTACCACCGATTACAAATTCACCAAACGCTTCAATAACTTCACCCGCTGCGGCCGTTCCGGTGTGACCTTCAAGAAGAACAATACGGGTAGAGGCTACGTTTAAGGCGAGTCTTAATAGCGTAGCCAATAAAAGGATGGTTGGAAAAGCAGCAAACTGCAACGGTTTACGTACATATACACTGGCCAGCACGATGGTCAGTGATAAAGCAATATTAAAGCTGAACAACATGTCCAGCATAAACGCGGGTAGGGGAATGACCACCATGGCCAACAAT
>NZ_DCSO01000013.1:12342-22419 GCF_002325665.1 Methylophaga sp. UBA1464 | reverse complement strand
TCCAGCATAAATGCAGGAAGGGGAATGACCACCATGGCCAGCAATGCCACCAGGAACATTGGTGTCGCGACATTACCGTTTAAAACCCCACCTAAACGGCTTGTCAGGCTTGTATTCTCCATTGACTACTCATCTCGTTTAAATTCATCAGGTATTGGCAAGTCTTCCGTATTGAGATTTGGCTTATTTCCGCCAGTATTTTTGTAACGTCTCAATTGGAAGACAAACGCCAGTATCTGGGCTACTGCAATATATAGACCAGATGGAATTTCCTGACCGATTTCGGTGCTGTAATAGACGGCACGAGTCAGTGGCGGAGCAGAGATAATGGGTACTTCATGGTGATCACCGACCATTCTGATCTGTTGCGCAATCAGATCGGTGCCTTTTGCCAGCACAACAGGTGCGCCGGATTTTGTCTGGTCATAACGTAAGGCCACTGCATAGTGGGTTGGATTAGTGATAATAACGTCGGCTTTGGGCACGTCCTGCATCATGCGTTGCTGTGACAACTGAATCTGCATTCTGCGGATCCGTCCTTTCACTTCAGGGCTGCCTTCAGTTTCTTTGTTTTCGTCTTTAACTTCCTGTTTTGTCATACGAAGTTGTTTGGTGTGATTCCATTTCTGAAAGGGAACATCAATCAACGCAATCAAAATCAGGCTGGCGCAAATGGCTAAAAATCCCCACAGCACGATATAGCCCAACTCGGTCATGGCGATTTGAACTTCCTGTCGTCCCAGTGTCAATAATCGGTCACGCAGACTCCACAAAATCAAGGTGCCAATACTGCCAACGAGTAAAAATTTACCCAGGGCTTTACCAAGTTCCACAAGTCCCTGTGGACCAAAAATACGTTTTAAGCCGCGAAGAGGACTCATCTTTTCCAGCTTGACCCCCATTGCCTGGGCAGAAAAATTCCACCCGCCAATCAATGCCGGAGCTGATAAGGCGGCTATCAATGTAATCGCAAGGAAGGTAAGGACATCCAATGCCATGATTTTCAAGGCAAAGATTAACTGTTGTGCCATCATGTGTGGATCCATGATCAGCTTGCGATTAAGTGAAAATGATTGTGTCATGACTTCGCCAAGACTACTGATCAAATTACCACCGACAAATAACATTCCCACTGCACTGGCAACCAATACCACGACAGTGCTTAACTCCTGAGAGCGGGGAACCTGACCTTTATCCCGGGCATCCTGGAGTCGTTTGCCCGTGGGGTCTTCTGTGCGTTCCTGGCCGCTATCCTGCTCAGCCATTGTTCTGTACCAGCATTCGCGTCATTTGCAGCATTTGATCAGCAAAGTTAACCAGGTGATTTCCAACTGCAGGCAAGGTGATGTAAATAATCACAAACCCCAGGCCTATTGTCAGTGGAAAACCAATCGAAAAGGGACTGATTTGCGGGGCGGCACGTGACAAAATACCGAACGCCAGATTCACCATCATTAAAGAGCCAATTGCAGGTAAGGCAATAATAACACCTGCGGCATACATCCAGCTGGCCAGACTGGCGATATCACGAAAGCTTTCAGCTGCAATACCGCCATTGCCAATCGGCAGGGTAATAAAACTTTCTGCCATTACCTGTATTAATACTAAATGCCCATTGATGCTGAGAAACATCAGGGTGATAAAGATCATATAAAACTGACTGATGACCGGGACAGTTGTGCCGTTTTGCGGATCGACCATAGACGCGAAACCGAGGCCCATCTGCATGGCAATAACCTGACCGGCGACAATGAATGCATTGATCAGCAGTTGCAACATAAAGCCCATACAAATGCCAATCATGATCTGTTCTGCGATCAGCAAAATACCTTCTGCGCTCAGAGGTGAAACGACAGGGATAGGTGTATTGATGGTGGGAACCACCACTAAAGTGATGGCCAGCGCAATTATCAGGCGGGTTCGGACGTTAATAAAATTACTGCTGAATATGGGGGCTACCATGACCATACCGCCTATGCGAAATAGCGGCAGTATGTAAGCACCGAGCATCGCACTGATTTCTGCGATTGACAGGTTCATGGCTAACCGATCAGGTAGGGAATGTTTTCAAACAGTCGAACCGTATAATTGGTGACCAAACTTAGCATCCACGGCCCGGCCACCATTAACACCAGAATCGTCACCAGTAATTTGGGGATGAAACTCAGTGTCTGTTCGTTAATAGATGTCGCTGCCTGAAACATGCTGACCAATAAACCGGCGATTAATGCCGGGATCAGGATAACAACGATCAGCAGCGTAATCACTTCGAGCGTTTGTTGCATGACAGTTAATACGGTTTCAGGTGTCATGGCTAAATATAAAAGCTGGAGGCCAGCGTTCCCATCAGCAGTGCCCAGCCATCAATTAACACGAATAACATCAGTTTGAAGGGCAGGGATATCAGCATGGGTGACAACATCATCATCCCCATCGCCATCAACACTGAGGCAACCACCAAGTCAATGATTAAAAAGGGTACGAAAATCAGAAAACCAATCTGAAAAGCGGTTTTTAATTCGCTGGTGACAAATGCGGGTAACAACAGCGTGAACGGAACTTCATCTGCACTTTCAATCGCGGCATAACCCCCAATTTCGGCGAATAGTTCGATATCACTCTCGCGTGTTTGTGCCAGCATAAATTCACGAAATGGCTGGCTGACCTGTTCAATAGCAGCGGTAGCTTCAATATCGCCGTCAAGATAGGGTTTAACACCATTTTCATAGGCATTGCTGAAGACCGGAGACATAATAAAAAAGGTCAGAAACAATGCCAGACCAATCATGATCTGGTTGGAGGGCGTGGATTGCACCCCCATTGCCTGACGCAGGATTGCCAGCACAATAATGATCCGGGTAAACGAGGTCATCATTAACAATGCTGCCGGCAACAGGGTCAGTACGGTCATTAACGCCAGAATTTGCAGAGTTAATGAATAACTTTGCGATCCGTCTTCGCCAGTGGATTAGGTCAGAGCCGGAATACCGGGTTCGGCCAATGCCATTCCGGGTAAAAAGAGACATAAAAACAATAATCCGAGACGTATCATTGATTGCCTCGTTGCTGCATCATTTGTTTCAGACGTTCTGCAAATGTATCACCACTTTTAACAGGCGTTTCCCGAACGGAAAGTGGCTCGGACAAGGTATGCAGAGTATTGATTTGTTGTGGTGTGACGCCGAGCAAAATCTGTTGTTCACCCACTGGTATCAAAACCACTTTTTCACGGGTGCCGAGCGAAATAGCACCCAGCACTTTTAGTTGGCCGTGGTGTGCAGCGTGAAAGTATTGACTGCGTTTCAAAAGCCAGCCTAAAAAAACGATCACCGCCAACACCATAATCAGACCAAAAATGGTTTGTAATAAAGTGCTGGCATTGACCGGAGCAGAATTCATTGTTTCGGCGTTCACTATCAATGGAAACAAACCGGTAAAGCCGGTAATGACTTGCCAGTATCTCATCGCAGTTTTTTAATCCGCTCTGCGGCGCTGATCACATCCGTCAGACGGATACCGAATTTATCGTTTACCACCACCACTTCACCATGGGCAATCAAGGTGTCGTTTACCAATACATCCATCGGCTCACCGGCCAAACGGTCGAGTTCCACCACAGAGCCCTGACTTAATTGCAGCAAGTTGCGGATACTGATGCGGGTACGGCCAATTTCCATTGAAATGGTGACCGGAATATCCAGCACCATATCCAGATTTACATCCGTTCGTGGTTTACCTTCATCATCCAGTTTGTCCATAGGAGCCGGACTGGCCTGTGCGGTAGAAGATTCCGCTTCAGCCTGTTCTTCCAGTGCGGCCGCCCAGGGATCTTCCGCAGTATCGTCATCGACTTGCTCTTCCAGTGCGGCGGCCCATTCGTCGGCCAGATCCTGATCGGATTGTTTTGTATCTTCACTCATGATTTTTTAGCCTTTGTCAGCTGATAATTGGTGTAGTGTCTTTGGGATGTTCAATAATTGAGGTGATTTTTAACGCTGCTTTGTCGTTGTGTTCACCATAGGTGGCACGAAATACCGGTATATTTTCCACCATCGTGGTGACCGTTGTGGGCATGGTGATAGGAATAATATCACCCACCTTCAATTTACGGACTTCTTCCAAAGTGAGCTTGGTTTGTGCCAGTGTTGCCGATAGATTGACATCTGCCAGCATCAGTTCTTCACGCATTGATTTGGCCCAGCGCCCATCATCGGTTGAGCGATCACTTTGCAGACCGGTGTCGAGTAATTCACGAATCGGCTCCAGCATGGAATAGGGTAGCGTGATATGCAAATCCCCGCCGCCGCCATCCAGCTCAATATGAAAGGTGGAAATAACCACTACTTCGCTGGGGCTGACGATATTGGCAAACTGGGGATTAACCTCATGATTCACAAATTCGAATTTTACCGGCATCACCGGAGACCAGGCTTCAGTGAGATCGTTAAAGCATAAATTCAGCACCATGCGAATAACACGCAGTTCGGTTGCGGTGAACTCCCGGCCTTCAATACGTGCCTGAAAGCGGCCCTCGCCTCCAAAATAATTGTCTAATATAGTGAATACCAGTTTTGGTTCAAACACGATGAGTCCGGTACCACGTAACGGATGTAACTGAATCAGATTGAGACTGGTAGGTACAAACAGGGTATGCACATATTCGGAAAACTTCATCACCTGCACGCCACCTACGGAAATCTCAGCAGAACGGCGCAACATGTTGAATAAATTAATGCGAAGATAACGGGCAAATCGCTCATTGATCATTTCCAGCGTTGGCATGCGTCCACGGATAATGCGTTCTTCATTTCCGAAGTCATAACGCCGTGGTTTGCCATGTTCATCTAATTCTGGCTTATCTTGCTTGATCTCGTCGCCGCCAAGACCATTCAGCAGTGCATCGACTTCATCCTGTGACAATATATCGTGAACGGCCATAACTATTGCATTACCAAACTGGTGAAATAAACGGCTTCAAGGCCGGTGATGGCGTTGTCTTGCTGCTTGAGGAACGTATTGATGGTTTCCAGTGATTCCTGCTGCAAAGCCTGCGTTCCCTCAGTGGTACTGAGAACGTCATAATTTTGACTGTAAAACAACATTAATAACTCATGTACCAGAGCAGGTTCATGCAAGGCAAACAGATTAATAGATGCCTGATCGCGCGCCATTACTTTCATCTTGATTTGCAGATAGCGAACCTGATCATTACTTTGCTCTGCGAAGTTAACAATAAAAGGCGACGCCACTTCATGATAGATTGGCGTGGCTTTCGGCGCAGTCGTGGCTTCTGCCGAATCGGCTGATGCTGCATCTTTATTCAACCACCAGTAAACACCGGCACCAATCGCAGCCAGCAGTACTACAATGCCAATAATCAGAATGATTTTGGTTTTTTTACTCATACCCTGTTTCAGTTCGATATCTTTCTGTATTTCTGCCATGTTGTTTACGTCCTATCGATAAAATGTGTTAAGCAAATACCATGCCTGATCATTGCCAGAGAAAGGTGGTGAAATAAACCGCTTCAAGATTGCTGTTACCGGTTTCCTCTTCAAAAATCGCTTTGATACGTTCGTAGGCTTCTTGTTGAAGCCGGCTGCGACCTTCAATACTTTTCACGGTATTCATATTCTGTTCTGCAAATAGGATACGAAGTGAATCCTGAATCATCGGCAGATTACTATCTGCACTATTAAGAATGGCGGGGTCATTGGACTTTAATGCCACTTTGATTTGCAGGTAGCGAGCTTTTTCTTCACTTTGCCGCAAAAAGTTAATGGTGAAAGGTTCTTCAATAACGTAATACAACGGTTTCGTTGATTGGTCACCTGCCGCATAACTGGCAAAGCTGGTGAAACTGAGCAATGTGATCATCAATGCTTGCAGCAGATTCTTCATGACTTGGTATACTCCTATATACGATAGAGGCTAGTGATATCAGTGTTTGATTATGACAAGCTTGGGTAATGCGTGAAAGGGGGCAATTTGTCTAATAACAATCTACAGCGAACTGAGGCGGCCGGGACGAGTAAAAAAGATTTCTGGCTGGCGTTGCCTCAATACTGTCTGCCACAACATTTATTATCACGATTGATGCACCGACTTTGTCGATGCCGGAGCACCTGGCTGAAGAATCGCATGATCTCAATCATTATTCGCCAGTACAAGGTGGATATGACAGAAGCCGTAAATCCCGATATCAATTCATATGAACACTTCAATGCTTTTTTCACGCGCAAGATTAAAGCTGAAACCAGACCCGTTGCGATTGGTAGCGATGTTATTGTTTCTCCGGTAGATGGCTGTATCAGCCAACTAGGTGCTATTGATTCAGGCAGAATAGTTCAGGCCAAAGGACATGATTATTCAGCACTGGNNCAGTTACTCGGTGGAGATCAGGAGTTAGCCGAAAAATTTGATAATGGTCAATTCGCCACGATTTATCTGTCGCCACGTGATTATCATCGAATCCATATGCCGATTTCCGGAAAACTGACGCGGATGCGTTATGTCCCCGGTAAATTATTTTCTGTGAATCCACTGACTGTGCGTGGTGTTCCACGATTATTTGCGCGTAATGAGCGTGTGGTAAGTATTTTTCAGACAGATTTTGGGCCTGTGGCGTTGATTCTGGTGGGTGCTATTTTTGTTGGCAGTATGGAAACTTTGTGGCACGAAGGTGAGATTACACCGCCTTACACGAAGGATATTCTGGACTGGTATTATGCGAACGAGAATATTCGTCTGAATAAAGGAGAGGAGATGGGCCGTTTCAATATGGGCTCTACGGTGGTGTTATTGCTTCCAGCGGATGCACCGGCCTGGAAAGATGAATGGAAAGCTGAGATGAAGATAAAACTGGGTCAGGCTCTGACCTGAATTCTTTACAAAATTCAATGCTAAAAAAAACCGGACAATGTCCGGTTTTTTTGGCTTATCATTTAAACGTTATTACGCCATGCATGGCATGGATTGTCCTGTAAACATTTCACTTCTTCAGGGCCCCAGGTACCAGCTTTGTAAGTGTGGACAAAGTCCTGTTCTTCCGCCCATTTTTCCAGAATCGGATCAACAGCTTTCCAGGCCAGATTGACTTCATCGGCACGCAGGAACAGTGAACGGTCACCCTGGATAGCGTCCAGAATTAAGGCTTCATAAGCGTCAAGCTTGTGCTTGTTGTCGTCAGATTCCATTGTTTCCAGGCCAACGGTATGCGCCTTCATTTCCAGTCCGGGCTGTTTGGCCTGTAATTCAATACGCAAGGTGTTGTCCGGTTGCAGCCCCATGACAATCCAGTTGGCGTGACTTTCACCCACTTTGGTGTCTTTAAACAATTCCAATGGCGGTTTTTTAAAGCGGATGGCTATCATCGCTTTGGATTCAGGCATACATTTGCCGGTACGTAGATAGAAAGGCACACCATGCCAGCGCCAGTTATCAATATAGACTTTCATCGCAGCATAAGTCTCAGTCACACTGCCGGCCGGCGCATCATCTTCTTCCAGATAACCTTTCACCGGTTTACCGTTGATTTCGCCTGCTGCATATTGGCCACGGAAAGCATGCTGGTCGACGATATCTTTGGTAATTGGACGAATCGATTTCAGGACTTTTACCTTTTCATCACGTAACGATTCGTCATCCATATCGGCAGGAGGTTCCATTGCCACCAGTGCCATCACCTGTAACAAGTGACTTTGAATCATGTCACGCAATGCACCGGATCCATCATAGTAACCGGCACGTCCACCGACACCTTGCTGTTCGGCATGCGTGATTTGTACGTGATCGATATATTTATGATTCCATAAAGGCTCTAGCAACAGATTGGCAAAGCGGAATACAAAGATATTCTGAACCGTGCCTTTACCCAGATAGTGATCAATCCGGTAAGTCTGCTCTTCAGTGAAGTTTTTGCGCAGGATGCGTTCCAGTTCGGCCGCACTTTTCTGATCGTAACCAAACGGTTTTTCAACGACTAAATGACGCCAGCCATCAGTTTCCTGATTTAAACCAACGGCAGAGAGCTGATCGCCAACCACGCTGAATAAAGAGGGACTGATGGACAGGTAAAAAACGATATTTTGAGAGAAACCATTTTCCGGCGTAGTAATCAGCTTTTTCAGTTCGTGATAGCTGAAAGCTTCATTGATATCACATTTGAAATAGTGCACTTTCTTCAGGAAGTTTTGCAGTAAGTCGTCATTGATACCGCCGCGAACTCGCGGACTAACGTATTCTGTGACCAGGTCTTGCCACTCCTGTTGAGTGCTTTCTTTACGACCCATACAAATGATACGGGTATCATCCGTCAAACGATTTTCAGCTTGTAAATGATACAAAGCCGGAAGCAGTTTTTTCTGGGATAGATCGCCGGTGGCGCCGAAAATAACAATAGTACAAGGTTGCATGGTTTCTCCCGTTACAAGGCTGTGACTGTGCCTTTGAGCGTATATAATTGGGTAATTGTACAATTTTGGGAGCGCAACGTGCGAAAAATTCTGTTTGCCAGCAGTGAAGTCTATCCGCTGATGAAAACCGGTGGGCTAGCAGATGTGTCAGCCAGTCTGCCATTTGCCCTGTCACAAATGCAGCAGGATATTCGTATTATCATGCCGGCATATCGCGCTACGCTGAAACAGTTAGGGGAATGTCCGCTGGTCGCTACCCTGAAATTGGATGGTTATCACCAACCGATAAATATTCGACAAACACAGCTACCCGACAGTGACGTAACCGTATTACTGGTGGATTCAGCCGAACATTTTGACCGCGATGGTGGACCTTATTGTGATGCTAATGGCGTGGACTGGGCTGATAATGCGGCGCGGTTTGCTTTGTTTTGCCGTGCGGCTGCGGCAGTTGCTTCCAATCAGGCAGGACTGGACTGGCAGCCGGAAGTAGTGCATTGCAATGACTGGCAAACTGGATTGATACCCGCGTTACTCAGTCTGCAGAGTCGTCGTCCTGCCAGCGTATTTACCATTCATAATATGGCCTATCAGGGCCTGTTTTCCCGCCAGGTCTTTGAGATGCTCGATTTACCGGAGCGTTTATGGCAGGTCGAAGGTATTGAGTTTTACGGCATGATGTCGTTTATGAAAGGTGGTTTGATCTATGCCGACCACATTACGAGTGTCAGTCCGACTTATGCTCAGGAAATCTGCCATTATGAATATGGCTACGGGCTGGAGGGGTTACTGACATTACGTGCAGATCAGTCACGGCTCAGTGGTATCGTTAATGGTATTGATATTAATGAGTGGAATCCTCAAACGGACAAGTTCATTAATCATCAATACAGTGTTAAGAACCTGAAGCCGAAAACCCTTAATAAGAAAGCATTACAGCAACATTTCTTTCTTCCCGAATCAGCTGACACCTTAATGTTTGGCATGATCAGCCGTCTGGTATCACAAAAAGGGGTGGATCTGACCATTGATGCTGTTAATCGTTTATTAAATGAAGGTAAAGACATTCAATTGNNAAGCAGGATTAGAGCAGGATCTGCGGGTTTTGCGGGCCAGATTCCCAGACAAAGTGGGCATACAATTTGGTTATGATGAAGTATTGGCACACAAAATCGAATCGGGTGCAGATGCCTTTCTGATGCCATCCCGATTTGAACCTTGCGGGTTAAACCAAATGTATAGCCTGCGTTACGGCACCTTGCCCGTTGTCAGGAATACAGGTGGACTGGCCGATACGGTGGTGGATGCCACCGAAGAAAACCGTAAGAAAATGCTGGCAACCGGGTTTAAATTTAGCGAGCCCACAGTGGAAGATTTTTACGATACTCTGTTAAAAGTAAATGAATTATTTTCACATCCCCGTCTATGGCGACGGATGATGCTGACTGCAATGGTGCAGGATTTTAGTTGGATAAATAGCGCGCAAGCCTATTTGCACCTTTATCAGCAATTAGTGGATAACTCATGACAACAAAACAGGTTGATTTGACCAATGTAGCGGAACTGGAACTGCTCACCGATAAAGATCTGCGGGCGCATGTGCGTTTTCTGGTGAATTTACTGGGGGAAGTGATCGCCGAACAGTCCGGCACCACGGTTTATC
>NZ_DCSO01000013.1:11959-12251 GCF_002325665.1 Methylophaga sp. UBA1464 | reverse complement strand
TTTATCAAACGGTTGAACAGTTACGTAAGGGGTTTATTCGCCTACGTAAAGAAGAAGATCCCGAGCTGCGCCAGAGCCTCAAAGATAAAATTGAATCGCTGGATGAACTGACCTTACGGGAAGTGATTCGTGCTTTTAATTTATATTTCAGTCTGGTTAACACGGCTGAAGAGGCTTATCACCATCATAACCGTCAAATCCAGCTGCGTAATGGCGGCAATCTCTGGCATGGTTCGTTTCTGGATAAGCTGACTCAGTTTAAAAATGAAGGTGTATCAATCAAACAGCTACA
>NZ_DCSO01000013.1:6528-11867 GCF_002325665.1 Methylophaga sp. UBA1464 | reverse complement strand
TTTCTGGATACGCTGACTCAGTTTAAAAATGAAGGTGTCTCGGTAGACCAGCTACAGGCTTTGCTGGAAAAACTGGTTTTTATGCCTGTGTTCACTGCCCACCCGACAGAATCCAAACGCCGTACCGTAATGGAAATGTTGCGCCGGGTGTTCTTGCTGGATGAGAAACTTACCGCAGGATTATTAACTCCCTTTGATCAGCAGCAGATTCGTACTGACTTGAAACGTCAGATACAGCTGCTCTGGTCAACCGATGAGGTGAGGGCGGTTAAGCCATCGGTGCGCGATGAAATCAAAAACGGTCTGTATTATTTTAATGTGAGTCTGTTTGATGCAGTGCCAAGAAGTTACCGTAATCTGGAAAATGCGTTGCGCCGCGTGTATGGCGATGAGCTGGATCCCGAAACCCCAATCGTCGTGCCGGATTATTTGCGTTTTGGTTCATGGATTGGTGGCGACCGTGATGGCAATCCCTACGTGACCGCTGAAACAACTGAAATGGCGATTGCTTTGCAGAAACGCACTGTTATCCGCCGCTATCTGGAGGATGTGACCAAGCTCAGTTTTATTCTGACTCAATCGCAACCACTCTGCCACATCAGTAAAGAGCTCTCTGCGGATATTGAACAGAGTGAACAGCGGTTTGCTGGTGCTTTTGTGACCAACCCACAACGCTTTGTGAATGAACCTTATCGTCGCAAACTTTATATGATGCGTTATCGGCTTAAGGATAATCTTGCCGTGCTGGAAGAGTTTTTCCGCCCGGATCTGCAAATTGAAAGTCTGGGTGTGGCTTACCACAATGAAGATGAATTTCTTGCTGATCTGCACCTGATACATAAATCACTGGTCGACAATGGTGATATAGCGATTGCAGCTGCTGAGCTTACTGATCTGATACGACTGGTCAAAACCTTCGGATTTTATCTTTATAATCTGGATATACGTCAGGAATCCTCCAAGCACACCGACGCGGTCGCCGAAATACTTGCTCTCACCGGACTTAATCGTCATTACCTGCAAATGAATGAAGCCGAGCGGCAGGCCTTGTTAAGTGATTTACTGGCGGCGCCAAGATTGCCAGAGATTTATGGCGATTTGCAGCCAGACTCTCTGGAAATACTCAATGTATTCAGACTGATTGCCCGACTGCGGGTAGAGGTCAGTGAAAAAGCGTTTGGCAATTATGTGATTTCGATGACGCACCAGGCCAGTCATATTCTGGAAGTGATGCTGCTGGCCAGATTTGCAGATTTGATTGGCGAAGATGAACACGGCTGGTATTGCCATATCCGGGTTTCACCATTATTCGAAACCATTGAGGATTTGGAACATATCGAGCCGGTAATGTCTGCCTTGCTGGAAAACAGCCAATATCGAACTCTGTTAAGCGCATCCGGCAATATGCAGGAAGTGATGCTGGGTTATTCAGACTCCTGCAAAGATGGCGGCATTCTGGCCTCGGCCTGGAATTTATATCAGGCTCAGAAAACCGTCAGTCGGCTATCCGAACAATATGCGATTGGCTGCCGCATGTTTCATGGCAGAGGCGGTACCATCGGTCGGGGTGGTGGCCCAACCCATGATGCGATCCTGGCCCAACCGGTAGATACTGTACACGGACAAATTAAATTCACTGAACAGGGCGAAGTATTGTCTTTCAAATATGGCAATACCGAGACAGCCGCTTATGAACTGGGTATGGGCGTGTCAGCCCTGATCAAAGCCAGCAGGGGACTGGTCACTGATTCAGCACAGGAAAAACCGGAATATTTGCATATCATGCAGCAACTGGCGCAGTTGGGCGAACAGCAGTATCGGCGACTCACTGAGCAGACTCCCGGTTTTCTGGATTATTTTTACGAAGCCTGTCCCATCAGTGAAATTGGTTTGATGAATATCGGTTCACGACCTTCACATCGCAAAGCCGGTGATCGTTCTAAATCCTCGGTCAGAGCAATTGGTTGGGTATTTGCCTGGGCGCAATCCAGACATACGTTGCCGGGCTGGTATGGCATAGGCAGTGCGATTGCTCAGTGGGTTGCTGATGATCCAGGTCGTCGCGATACGTTGCAAAAAATGTATTTTGAATGGCCGTTTTTCCGGGCGATGGTCAGCAACACCCAAATGTCACTGTCCAAGGCCGATATGGAGATCGCCGCAGAATATGCTGATTTGTGTATAGATAAACAACAGGCAGCAGAAGTCTTACAGGTGATTCGTCAGGAGTATCAGCAAACAGTCAGTCAGTTATTGCAACTGACTGGAGCCGAAAAGCTGATGGCCGAAAATCCACTATTGGCATTGTCTCTGCGTCGCCGTCAGGCCTATCTGGATCCGTTAAATCATATTCAGTTGCTGTTATTAAAGCGTTACCGGTTTGGTGGTTATACCGAAACTGAAACCGCCAAATGGCGGGATCCGCTGTTACGCAGTATCAGTGCTATTTCTCAGGGTATGCGTAATACCGGTTAACTATCTTCTGATGGCTGGCGGTCTTTTTTCGGAATATAACGGGCTTTTTCATCTTTTGTTTTGGAACGCGCCTTGTTGGCTTTGGCTTTAGGCGCTAATCCTTTTAATTTGCGAATCGGCAAACCATGTCCCAGGTGATATTCAATGCGTTCCAGATTTTTCAGATCATGCGGTTCGACCAGATTAATCGCCGTGCCGTGTTTGTCTGCACGACCGGTGCGACCAATGCGATGAATATAATTATCGCCGCGAAACGGTAAATCATAGTTAATAACGTGCGTGATATCAGCAACATCCAGTCCGCGGGCAGCGACATCGGTAGCGACCGTGACTTTGATTTGGCCTGCTCGGAATTTACGGATGCGTTCACGACGTATTGATTGATCAAAATCACCGTGCAGTAACTGAGCTGAGATATTTTGTGACTGTAACCAGTCGCAGACTTCTTCGGCGCGGATTTTTTTATTGCAGAACACTAAAGCGCGTTGACAGGCTGGTGCGTTAATAAATGCCAGTAATAAGGCCTGTTTATGTTCACGGTTATCGGCCAGATACACCTGCTGGGTGACATTC
The DNA here is from genome assembly GCF_002325665.1 of Methylophaga sp. UBA1464. Classification (NCBI taxonomy): domain Bacteria; kingdom Pseudomonadati; phylum Pseudomonadota; class Gammaproteobacteria; order Thiotrichales; family Piscirickettsiaceae; genus Methylophaga; species Methylophaga sp. UBA1464. The sequence goes on along the minus strand of NZ_DCSO01000013.1, from coordinate 8,819 downwards.
TCTGCCAATTGATTGGCCGCATTAATATGGATTTCCTGCGGATCGTTAAGCAGTTCTTCGGCAAAAATTCTGACACCACTGCCTGCTAAGGTCGCTGAGAAAAGTCCGGCCTGAAATTTGGATTTAATGGTGGCCAGCGCCATCAATACATCGGGCCCCTGACCCATATCCAGCATGCGATCGGCTTCGTCAATAATGACCAGTTCAACGGCCGATAAATCAACCGACTCATCTTCAACCAGACCTAAAAGTCGGCCCGGCGTAGCAATAATAATGTCGCATTGGGCTTGAGCATGTTGTACCTGGGCCCAGGGCGATGCACCGCCGGTCAACATGGCGATTGTTGGTTTGAACGCTTTACCTAATTGATGAAACACATGCTGGATCTGAAATGCCAGTTCTCGGGTGGGGGCCATAATCAGAATACGCGCCTGATCATGTTTATGCCGTTCATCATTGAGGCGTTGCAGGATAGGCAGAATAAATGCAGCGGTTTTTCCGGTACCGGTAGCGGCGCAGGCCAGTACATCCTGACCGGCTAATAATGCCGGAATGGCCAGTTGCTGGACTTCAGTCGGTTTTTCAAAACCGCTGTCGCGAACGGCAGCAATCAATTCATAATCAAGGAACAGATCGTCAAATGTCATGGTGTTTATCTTATCAGTCGAAAGCGCCTGAAGGATCACAACAGGCATAGAAGTGGCGGGCAATATACCACAATATTAATCGTTAGCCCGAAAGAGGCGGTAGTCAGTTAAGTGGTTAACACAAGCAAACAGCCCGCAATCATCACTCCACAGGCAGATAATCTTCGAAGTATATGTTTCTCATGAAAAATCCGATAGCCGAGAAAGACCTGTAACACCATGCTGAGTTGGAATAATGCCAGTGAATACGCCACCAGTAATTGTGAAAATACCAGCATGGTGGTGTATTGCATTAAAAAGATAAAACTGCCGAGCCAGAGAAAATGATGCCGATGTTGGTTGGCGGTTTGCCAGTCTTTTTGCCAGCGCTTACCACCAAACCGGTAATACAAGCCCACTGAGAGCGGTAAACCAAACAAACACCAATACAAGGTAGTTGCTAAGGCTCCGCCACTGAGCACGGCATTTTTTAGCGGTAAAGTACCAATTGAAAATAACAATATGGATAAAAACCGGTATTGCACACCGCGCTGTCTGAACAAATGCCACAGACGATTTGATGAGGTACTGGCAACCGGGGGAAATAATAAAAAGCTGCCGAGTAAGATGATGATAACACCGGTGAAACCCTGAAGGTTAGGTACTTCGTCCAGAAATATCAGCGCCAGTATCATCGAAAAAACGACTTTATAAGCATTAAGAGGCCCGAAAACAGACAGATCAGTTTTGGATAAAGACAGCACCAGAAACAGCGTACCGGCCATATCCAGCAACGCTGCCAGCAGAATATTGAGCCAGAAGCCGTCTTCAATAGCGTTATGTTCAACCAGTATTAATAACGGCAGGCTGATGGATGCTAAAACGACATAGGAAAGCATCACGATAAACAGTGAATGCAAACCTTTATGAGTGAATTGTTTCTGAAAAACGTTAGCTGCAGCGGAAGAAAAAACCCGCCCAAGGACGATCAGTAATTCCATTACTCAGCGTGGTTTAATGGCAGATAGTTATTTTCAGCGTTGGTTTGATAGGCATTAAACAATTGGTACTGCGTATCATCATCGAAGCTGAACACAATAAAATGATCTTTACGCAATCCCATTTCCATCCCCGGTGTGCCCACCGGCATCTGCGGTACTGACAAACCTTTGATGTGAGCCGGTTTATCGAGTAATAGTTGTTTTATATCATCTGCCGGCACATGACCTTCAATTACATAATCATTGACAACTGCGGTATGGCAGGACGCCATCATATTGGATACGCCCAGTTTTTCTTTAATTTTGGACATATCATTGCTGATGATGTCGATCACCTCAAACTGATGTATTTCAAGATGTTCAATCCATTTATGGCAACACTGGCAGTTGGCGTCACGATAAACGGTAATGGTTTGTGGTTGTTCCAGTTGCAGACGTGCATGATCCCATTCGCTGGCAAAGAGCGTGGATGCGAAAGCCAGATTCAGCAGTAAAGCCAGACCGAAGTTGATAGTCTTATTAAAGGCACTCAATCATTATCTCCTGATCGGGGCTGTTTTTTTCGACGTATTCCAAGGCCCACAAGGTTGACTTGTTGTTTTCAACATCAATTATCTGCGGTAATTCCAGACAATTGATGCCACGGTTTTGAAACAGCTCGCAT
>NZ_DCSO01000013.1:5632-6455 GCF_002325665.1 Methylophaga sp. UBA1464 | reverse complement strand
CGGTTTTGAAACAGCTCGCATTCAGCCTCTGTCAGCAGTTGCGGGTTATGCCAGATAGCTGAAATATCATCAATGATTTCGGCTTGAAACGCTTCCAGTCCTTCACGAGTGAAAATAATAAGTACCATGATTACGGGATATCCAGATAGGCTTTTTCAGAAATGGTCGCCCAATCTTCGTCCTGTTCACGGAAGTCTTTATAAGCTTCATGGACGCGTTTGAACTTGGGGTTCTGGGCCGCTTCGTCAGCCAACGTCTGCTCAGTAATTTGTTTAAGGGTATTAAGTACTTCTGCAGGGAAAGGGACAATGTTGATATCATCACGCTGACGTAATTCTGCCAGCGCTACCACATTTTTCTGTTCCATTTCCGATGCCATGAGCAGATTTTCTGCTTTAGCTGCGTTTTCAATAATAGCTTGCAAATCAGGTGGCAATAAATTCCAGGCACGTTTATTTATGCTGAGTTCCAGCACGGCGCCAGGTTCCTGCCAGCCGGGATAGTAATAATTTTTCGCAGCACGATGCAGGCCCAGACGTTGATCATGATACGGAGCAATCCATTCGGTGGCATCAATAGTATTGCGTTCCAGTGCGGTATAAACTTCACTGCCTGCCAGCAGGATAGGATTACCACCAGCCTTGGCAAATACTTTGCCGCCCAGGCCGGGGATTCGCATTTTCAGCCCCTGCAAATCGGCCATCGAATTTATTTCTTTATTAAACCAGCCGCCCATTTGAATACCGGTATTCCCCAGCGGGAAAGGTATGACATTGTAGGGTTGGTAAACTTCACGCCACAAATCCAGGCCACCACCATGATA
>NZ_DCSO01000013.1:802-5381 GCF_002325665.1 Methylophaga sp. UBA1464 | reverse complement strand
TCCCCGCCCAGTAGTAGGCGCTGCCATGGCCCATTTCCACTGTGCCTTGTGAAACGGCGTCAAAGGTCTGTAAAGCCGGGATCAATTCACCGCCGGCAAATACCTTAACCTTGAGTCGTCCGTTGGACATGGCTTCCAGATTGGCGGCAAAACGTTCTGCACCTTCCTGCAAAACGGGAAAACCCGGCGGCCAGGCGGTGACCATTTTCCAGCGATAGACTTTGCTGGTATCAATTTCTTCGGAGAAAGGACTACTGTCATCTACTCCACAAGCTGACAGTAAAGCGATGCTGACCAAAAGTGCCAAGCGTCGTATAAATACGGATAAATGCATTATCGTTTTCCTGAATTACAAGGTTTCAAGCTTGGCATAGGCCAGGACCAGCCATTTACTGCCCGCTTGTTTGAAATTCACATGAACCCGAGCGTGACTGCCATTACCCTCGGTGTCAATAATGACGCCTTGACCGAATTTCTGATGCATCACCTGTTGCCCGGTTCTGAAACCCGTATCATCAGCTGATTGTGTTCGACTGGCAAGTGCTGTCAGCCCGGCGGCAGCCATATTTTGCTGTGAACGAACCTTATGCACTCGCTCGATGGGGAGTTCACTCAGAAAACGTGAAGGGCGGGGATGCATTTCCTGGCCGTATAAGTAACGTGATTCAGTATAAAGCAGGTACAGTGTTTTACGCGCCCGGGTCATGCCGACATAACAGAGACGGCGTTCTTCAGCGAGTCTGAGCGGATCGTCAGAGGATTTCTGGCCCGGAAATAAGCCTTCTTCCATACCGACCATAAACACAATTGGAAACTCCAGGCCTTTCGCTGAATGCAAAGTCATTAACTGAACACAATCCTGCCATTGATCGCCCTGATTTTCACCGGCTTCCAATGCAGCATGCGCAAGAAAAGCATCCAGTAGCGGCATTTCCTCTTCATCGTCAGCACGCATAAACTCACGGGTGGCGTTAATCAGCTCATCCATATTCTCAATACGGCCCTGACCTTTTTCAGTTTTATCCTTGGCGAAGTGCGTGCGGAGTCCACTCTCATCAATGACCAATGCCGTGAGCTCATGTAACGACATCGTGTTGTCTTCTGGTGTTAATGAATCAATCAAGGTCAGAAAAGCCGACAAAGCATTGGCAGCGCGTGCAGGTAAGATTTTTTGCTGCAGAAAATCCACGGCAGACTGCCACATGGTCTGGTTGGTTTCACGGGCATATTGGCGCAACTGGGTTAATGTTGCAGCCCCAATACCTCTGGTAGGCGTGTTCACTACCCGTTCAAATGACGCATCATCACGACGATTACTAATGAGTCTTAAATAGGCAAGCACATCTTTAATTTCAGCGCGTTCAAAAAAACGCAGGCCGCCATAAACCCGATAGGGCACGGCAGATTGCATCAGCGCTTCTTCAATGACCCGTGATTGGGCATTGGATCGATATAACACGGCAACATCACTGCGTTGCCCCCCCTGATTCATCCAGTTGCGAACTTCCTGCACCAGATAGGCGGCTTCATCGCGTTCGTTATAGGCGTTATAGAGTTGTATCGGCTCGCCATCAGCATCTTCGGTCCACAATTCTTTGCCAAGGCGTTCACTGTTATTGGCGATAACCGCATTGGCAGCGGCAAGAATATTACCGGTAGAACGGTAATTCTGTTCCAACCTCACAGTGCTCGCATCAGGATAATCTTTATGAAATTTCTGGATGTTTTCAATTTTCGCGCCGCGCCAGCCGTAAATGGACTGGTCATCATCGCCGACAATAAACAGATGTCCGGTCTGACCGGCCAATACTCTGATCCAGGCATACTGGATAGTGTTGGTATCCTGAAACTCATCGACCAGGATCTGTGAAAACCGTTGTTGATAGTGCGCCAGAATATCCGGACGTTTCAGCCACAATTCATGACTGCGCAACAATAATTCGCCAAAATCCACCACACCGGCACGTTCACAGGCTTGTTCATATGCCAGATAAATGGCCAGCATGTTTTGTGAATAAGGATCTTCTCCAGCCTGCAGATGCGCAGCGCGCAGGCCTTCGTCTTTCTGGCCGTTGATATACCACTGCGCTTGTTTGGGTGGCCACTGTGCTTCATCCAGCGACATGCTGCGGATAATGCGTTTGATCATTCTGAGCTGATCATCACTGTCAAGAATCTGGAAACCTTGGGGTAAACCGGCTTCCTGCCAATGTGAGCGCAGCAGCCGATGCGCCAAACCATGGAAGGTGCCTACCCACATACCACCAATCGGGTAACCGAGCATCTGTTCAATCCGGCCACGCATTTCAGCCGCCGCTTTATTGGTAAAGGTGACGGCGAGAATATTGGCAGGTGATAAAGCTTCCGCCTGAATCAGCCAGGCAATCCGATGTACCAGAACCCGTGTTTTTCCGCTCCCGGCCCCGGCGAGAATACGAGTATGCCCCAGCGGTGCGGCAACAGCTTCACGTTGTGGTTTGTTCAGATCGTCAAGTAGTTCAGATACATCCATCAGTTTCGTAACAGTTCGGAGTGGTGGCCCACAGCAGTATTTGCCAGGAGGAGCGTGCGGCTTTGTCTTTGAGGCATCTCAGATACAACTATCCCCACGCGTGGTGGGGATAGTGCAGCAAGAATATTAGATGTTGCTGTCGAGAAACGCAGCCAATTGTGATTTGGTCAAAGCGCCGACTTTAGTCGCTTCCACTTCGCCGTCTTTAAACAGCATCAGAGTAGGAATGCCACGAATACCGTAGCGCGGTGGGGTATCTGGATTTTCGTCGATGTTGAGTTTGCAGACTTTTAATTTGCCTGCGTATTCAGCGCCGATTTCTTCCAGCACGGGTGCAATCATTTTGCAGGGACCGCACCATTCCGCCCAGTAATCAACCAATACAGGCATATCAGACTGTAGAACCAGGCTGTCAAAGTCGCCATCGGTCACACTAGTGACGTTTTCGCTCATGTTTTATCTCCAGTGGTATCTAAAGTATTGGACCGCTATACTCGCAAGCCAACATTGAGTAACATTTTTTCTTATCAGTAAAGGTAATGCAAGTATTTATATGAGTGCTCACCTCACCGACACGGCATTTTCATCGCTGCCACTTCATCCGCTCCTGCAGAAAGGCCTGCAACAAGCGGGCTTTGAATTCTGCACGCCGATACAGGCTAAATCTTTACCTCTATTGCTGGCAAACCACGATGTCGCGGGTCAGGCCCAAACCGGTACCGGTAAAACCATCGCCTTTTTATTAGCGACATTTCAGCGCCTGTTAAATACTCAGGATGCGCAAAATTCATCTTCAAAACAACCTCGCGCATTGATTCTGGCACCCACTCGAGAATTGGCAATTCAGATTGTTAAAGATGCCGAATTGTTAAATAGTCATGCCGGATTGCGCATTGTGATCGCGCATGGCGGTAAAGATTATCAACGTCAGCGTGATGCCATCACGGACGGTTGCGATGTGTTAATCGGCACGCCGGGACGGCTGATGGATTTTCATAAGCAACGGGTGTTTAACCTTAATAAAATTGAAGTGGTGGTATTGGATGAAGCCGACAGAATGTTTGATCTGGGCTTTATCAAGGATGTACGGTTTTTTCTGCGTCGCTTGCCGGAACCTGGAAAACGCTTGGGTATGTTGTTCTCCGCGACATTGAGTTACAAAGTATCTGAGCTGGCTTACGAGCATATGAACAACCCGGAAAAAGTGCAGGTCGAGCCGGAAAAAATGATGGGTGATCGAATCGAAGAGTGGGTCTATTACCCGTCTAACGAGGAGAAAATCCCATTATTGCTGGCATTGATTAAACGTATCCAGCCGCTGCGCAGTATCGTGTTTGTGAATACCAAACATGTGGCTGAACGGGTATGGGGATATCTGGAAGGCAATGGTTATAAAGCGGCGTTATTATCCGGCGATGTCCCGCAGAAAAAACGGGAAAGTTTATTGAAGCATTTTCAGGATGGTGAGTTTCCGTACCTGGTTGCCACTGATGTGGCGGCGCGTGGTTTGCATATCCCAGAGGTCAGTCACGTATTCAACTTTGATTTGCCACAGGATGCGGAAGATTATGTGCATCGTACGGGACGTACTGCACGGGCAGGTGCCAGCGGGATTGCCATTAGTCTGGCCTGTGAAGAATACGCATTTTCATTACCGGATATCGAGCAGTACATCAAACACAAGCTGCCGGTAGCACAAAGTTCAGATGAACAGCTGGAGACGCCCAAGCCGAGAATAAGAGCTGAACGTCATCCGGCTCCCCGCCACCAGAATAAGGCTCGCGGCAACAGCAAAGATAATCGCTCTCAGCGTAATAAACATTCCAAGGGCCCCAAAAAACCGGTAACTTCGGATGCAAATCAATAGCAATCTACCGGTACTTTTTACCCCAGTAAAGCCTCCGGAGGAGTTATCTGTTCGACTCCCGGTGGTGTTTGATAAACAATCAGAATTCAATAATGTAAACCGCCAACCGGTTATCAGTCGTCCGGTTATTGGCGTAAATGATAATAATGATAGTCAACAGGCCAGGTTCATACGTAACTTCAGCCTGACCAATCGTGAAC
>NZ_DCSO01000013.1:0-709 GCF_002325665.1 Methylophaga sp. UBA1464 | reverse complement strand
ACACTCAAGCCAGACTGCCAGCTCAAGTTCAAGCCTATCTCCAGGTAGAAGGCTTAAAGGACGTTCAACCTCAGGAGAGATTATTTGATGCGATGGCATAAGCTTTTGCTGATATGCGGTGTTTTTTTTGTTTTACCAGGCTGTGCGACGGATTCGACTGCAGGATCACCGAATATTTCCAGCTTCGCCAAAAGTAATATTGACGATGTCATTGAACTGCACCAGCAGCGGCTGATGCAGGATCTTAAAACGTTGACCATCAAACTGTATCAGCGTAATCCCAATCAGCGTCATGATCGTCATTTGCGTACATTGGAAGACAGTGTAGCCAGATTATTCATCTATCCGGCGAATGTCGGTTTTGACAAATGGGATGGTTTTGAACCGACCGAGATCATTCGTCTGGCATTGACCGAAGATTACGATGGCGACAGGGTACTGGCATTTACTGTGGGTATGCGACGGATGTTAATGGCGTCGTATAACAATCAGTCCGAATTTTACTATCTGTCCTCTGTCGATCAGCAAAAGCTTTACAACAGTGCCCGTAACATTGAAATTGCTGCCTGGATGCTGGCGGAAAAACGTGATGAAAATGGTAAACGTTTATTGTTAAGTGACAGTCTGCAGGAAGAATCACGTAATTTAAGCTTTCAGCGCATTATCGGCGGCATGATTGCAACGCAGGATAATCTGGCGGCGATCATCG
>NZ_DCSO01000068.1:42824-46939 GCF_002325665.1 Methylophaga sp. UBA1464 | reverse complement strand
CGGCATGTTTGCTTACTATCCCTATGCGTTGCTGGAAGTATTTCTGATCCTGCAACAACATCCGCATATTAAAGGCATTCGTGCCTCGACTATCCGCCAGATTCATGCCCATCTGCATTTAATTGATGAACGCTTTCGTGCAGACATTAAAAATCGTAGCCTGTTTATGGAAATCATCCGTCAACCGAAAGGCGTTACCCATGAATTTCGTCGCATGAATCAACTCGGAGTGCTGGGTGCTTATCTGCCTGAATTTGGTAGGATTGTCGGACAGATGCAGCATGATTTATTTCATGCTTACACGGTAGATGAACATACCCTGTTTCTGGTGGGAAATTTACGTCGTTTTTCCTGCTCCGAATTCAAGGATGAATTTCCGCTGTGTTCAGAAGTGTTTTATCAACTGCCAAAACCTGAATTATTGTATATCGCCGGTATTTATCATGATATTGCCAAAGGTCGTGGCGGTGATCATAGTATTCTCGGTGTTAAAGATGCAGAACAATTCTGTACGCAACACAATTTGAGTGATTACGACACCAGCATTGTGACTTTTCTGGTTCGCCAGCATCTGGCAATGTCATCCACCGCGCAAAAGAAAGACCTCGAAGATCCTGAAGTTATTCAAGACTTTGCCGCTCTGGTCGGCAGTGTCAATAGATTAAATTATCTGTATCTGTTGACGGTGGCTGATATCAGGGCAACCAATAACAATCTCTGGAATGGCTGGCGTGACTCACTGCTCAAACAGCTATATCACAGTACGCATCAATGGCTGGAACATACTGAGGCACAAGCAAAAAGTACGCAGGAAAAAAGCTATAAAAAGTATCAGTTGGCTTTGGATAAACTTTCAGAAATGGGATGGCCGCCCCAAGATATCACCCAACTGTGGCTTGAATATGATCTGGATTATTTTTTACGGCATTCAGTTGATGAAATTGCCTGGCAAACCAATGGCCGGCTTGAGCATCCCGATGAAGAACCATTGATTCTGGTACGTCCGCATAACGAAAAGCAAACGCTCGAGTTATGTATTTTTACACATGATCGCCGCGGTCTGTTTGCTTCTATGACAGCATGTCTGGAACAGTTGCAACTGAATATTCTGGATGCCAAAATCAATATCAGTAATGACGGTAAAACCTTAAATACTTTTATTGTTAATGGGACACAACAACGCTTTGAAGATATCACCGCAGCATTGCATAAGCAGCTTGCACGTGAACATTTGATTTCGGGTTATAAACCACAATTAATGCCACGAACCACAAAGCTGTTCCAGACCGAGCCCGTCATAAAGTTTTCGGTAAATCCCCAGCATACACATACGGTAATGGAGCTATACACCCATGATCGACCGGGATTGTTGTCTGTCGTAGCACAAGTTTTTCTGTCAAATCAGATACAGGTAATTAATGCTAAAATGGTGACATTGGGCGACCAGGTAGAAGACGTGTTTTTCATCACCAATAGCGACGACAATGCGTTAACCGAAACAGAACAACAAAGGTTAGATGCGGAATTGAAAGACAAACTGGTAATGCAAGCGGAAGCTGTTTTATCAAACTCAGTTGCCTTTTAAACAGACATAAAAAAGGTGAGGCATTTTAAACCTCACCTTTTTCAATTTATCAACGTTTAATCAGTGACAGTAACTTTCTCTGCTAAAGCAGCTACTTTTTTTTCACCAATACCTTTGATATTCACCAAATCATCAACACTGGAAAATGTCCCATTTTGCTCACGGTATTGCACGATAGCATCTGCAGTGGAAGGTCCTACTCCATCGAGAAGCTGTAATTCGTCTGCTGTAGCACTGTTGATATTGATTTTATCTGCTGCGAATGCAGCGAATGATGAAAGTGAAAATGCGAGTAATAAAGAAATAATCCATTTCTTAAACATCTTTCCTTGCTCCTTGTTTTGATTAAATGCAGCTCTCCTGAGCTGCATTTAAAGACTAAGCTATCAGGATGTTTAACGTCCAGCCCTAAAAAAGACAAAATTAATCAACAGGAAATTCTCCTGCCTTAAATCGAGAAACCGATCACAATTTAGTTTCTAAGCGTATTGTTTTTCCATTACATCAATCAACTGCTCCAACTGATTGATTGGAAGCGCATTAATACCTGCAGCCGCTTTACGTCCACCACCAGTAGGAAATTGGCCAGCAACTTCATCGGCGCCACTGCGATTGGAATTTGGAGCACGCAGGCTCACCAGATAATGATCAGCATCTTTTACCGACACAATGGCATGAGCCCGGTCAGGAAATTGATTGGCCAACTCGTTTCCCAAAACACCACTTACCCGGCGGGCCCACTTTTCGTCGGGTAAACAGATAACGGCCAGCTTTTCAGTTTTGTATTTTGGTTCAATGGTTAACCCCGAACGCATATCTTCATTGTAACCGTTTGAAAGCTTTTCATAGGCCGCACGGTTTTCGTGAATAAAATCAAAGGGCGAAGCATAAGCAACACATTGTTTAAACAGCTCAGCAGGATGAAATAACAGATCATCCGTCTTGGCACCATAGCCGTTGTAATTAAGATAAATGCCCAGCGATGCCAGTTCTTCACGTTGAGTATTTGTCATCCCGGCTTCACCGGCAAGCTTATCCGCCACTGCGGTTAAATTATCGCCATAGGCAGCAGTGATAGCCCATTGATGAAACTGTCCTTTAAGGTACTTATCAATGATTAATGAAGTGCAGGTAGTGGCTGCCATATCGATATGTGCAGACAGATTGGGATATTCAGGAATGTCGCCCGGTTGATGATGATCTGCATAGAACACCTCAACTCCAACATCCAGTAACCGGATCAAATCTGCCGTATTTTTCTCCATCGAAATATCCAGCACAGTGAGCTTATCACCAGCAGCTGCATCCACATGTTTCAACAGATTGATATCACGCTTGATTCCGGTAACCAGTTCCGCTTCTCTGGGCTCAGCCAGACGTAACTGAACCAGTGCACAAATACCATCGGCATCGCCATTAAAAACGTCAATAAAACGCATATTACCCCTGAGTTTGAATGATGTTGTTTATCCGTAAATACTCAATGACCTGCGCTACACATTCCGCAATATCACATTCCGCCGTATTCAAAGTGACTTCAGCCGCCTCAGGTGCTTCATACTCGGAATCAATACCGGTGAAATTCTTAATCTCGCCGCGACGGGCTTTTTGATAGAGGCCTTTTGGATCACGCTGTTCGCAAACACTGAGCGGTGTATCCATATAAATTTCAACAAATTCGTCCGCTTCAACCAGATCACGGACTAATCGACGATCCGAACGAAAAGGGGAAATAAAAGCGGTTAATACAATTAAACCGGCATCGGCAAAAAGCTTAGCCATTTCACCTATGCGGCGAATATTCTCAACCCGATCCTCGTCAGAAAACCCCAGGTCTTTATTCAAACCATGTCTGACGTTATCCCCATCAAGCAGATAAGTATGATGACCCAGCTCAAATAAAGCCTGCTCTACTGCCCCGGCAATGGTGGATTTGCCTGAGGCACTTAACCCGGTAAACCATAAAATGGCAGAACGCTGTTTTTTCTGCTGACTACGATCCGCTTTGCTGACTTTGTGCATATGCCAGACAATATTCTCCTTTTCCACAGGCGTCACTCCATAAGTTTATTTCTGAATGAATTTGGAAGAATTCGCTAAATGCGCCAAGCCATCAGGTAAGGTTTAGCTATCCTTACGAACTCTATCACCAGCACCTTTGCCGATAACCGTTTGAACGATGAGACCAAGATAGCGGATTACACTCATCTGCTCAATCATCAAAGCATCTGTTTTAGCCAGTAATTCAGGAGTCGACATATCAATATCATTTATTTGCGCCAGCCCTGTGATACCAGGCCTAACCTTAAATACGCCTTTTGCTTCGCGCTCTTCAATTAATTCAAGCTGGTTAAAAAGACAGGGTCTGGGGCCAACCAGGCTCATTTCACCTATTAACACATTCCATAACTGTGGTAGTTCATCCAGTTTGGTTCGACGCAGAAAACGACCGAAGGGGGTAATGGATGAGGCTGACGCCAGATGACTGGCAACATGCGCCGTATCTTTTGTCATGGTGCGGAATTTGACT
>NZ_DCSO01000068.1:35666-42783 GCF_002325665.1 Methylophaga sp. UBA1464 | reverse complement strand
GTCATGGTGCGGAATTTGACTAATGTAAAAGGCTTTTGATTTAGGCCTACACGCTGTTGCCTGAATATGGGGGCACCGGTATCAAACCAACCGATAATGATCAGAATTAATAAAATTGGTAAACCAATCAACAGGCCAACAACAGACAAAATAATATCCAGTAAACGGATAACAGTTCGGGTCATGAATTTCTCGTTTTATTATTTATTTTGTGTTGAGTTCCTATCTAACTCAGCCATTTTGTTAAGTTGTTGTTCCATTGAGGCAACAGGCTTCCATCCTAATAATTGTTGCGCTTTAGTAATGTCTATCTGTAAATTTCCAAACAACCGATCAGAGATATTATTTTTACCTGTCAGTTTGGCAATAAATATCATCAAGCAAACTGGAACTGGTATTAAACGTACAGGCCGGTTATAAGCTTTGGCAATTTTCGTCAACAGTGTGGTTGTTGAAATATCCTTGCCATCCGCCACTAGAAAAACCTGATTTACAGCGGCAGGATGGGCGGTACAAAGCATTACAAAATTAACCAGGTTATTGATCGCTAGTAATGAACGTTGATTGGCAGTTGCTCCAAATGGCAGTGGTAAGCCTTTTTTGATGATTTTAATCAAACTGGCAAAGTTGGCTTTAACCCCTGGACCATAAATGAGAGGTGGACGGATAACCACAACCTCCATTGGCGTTATCTGGGCTAACTCAAATAAAAGCTGTTCTGCTTCAAGTTTTGATTGTCCATAAGTATCTTCAGGAGCTGGTTTATCAGTCTCACGAAAAGCCTGTCTATTATTTGTAGATTCGCCATTCACTTTAATAGAACTGATAAATACAAACCTTTTCACACCCGCACTAACTGATTGCTTAGCCAATGCAAGAGTTGCGTTTACATTCGTTTTTCGAAATTCAGTCAACGGATCGGCTGCTTTATCTTGCATAATGTGTACGCGTGCTGCAGTGTGAATAACAACATCAATTTTTTTCAGCGTATCAATTATCGAATTCTGCTCACTCAACAAGCTTAAATCACCGATCTGCTGCTGTTCCACTTCAACTGGCAATTCCATCGAATAATTCCGTACACCTGCAACAATATTGTGTCCTGCACTAAGCAGTTCATTAATCAACGCTTTACCGACAAATCCAGTTGCACCTGTTACAAAAATCCGCATTAGTTAGTTCTGAATTATCTGTTCAATTTCTGACACTTTGGCTCTCATCAAGTCTTGATCAGCCCGAGTTTCTACATTCAGCCGCAGCAAGGGTTCAGTATTCGAAGAGCGTAGGTTAAATCGCCATTGTTCAAATTCCAGACTGATGCCGTCAGTTCTATCAATGACTGGATTTTCTGTGGAAAAATGTTTCAAAATTTTATCGAGAATGACACTGACATCTGCTACCCGATAATTAATTTCACCACTACATGGGTATTTCGCCATACGTTCATTGACCAGTTCAGACAAAGGTTTACCCGCAACACTGATTAACTCAGCAACCAGCAACCAAGGAATCATGCCGCTATCACAATAGGCAAAATCACGGAAATAGTGATGGGCACTCATTTCACCACCATAAACTGCATTTTCCAATCGCATACGTTCTTTAATAAAGGCATGGCCTGTTTTGGATTGGATAGGTTTTCCACCCGCTGCTTCAACTTGATCGATGGTATTCCAGGTCAGTCGTGGATCATGGATGATTTTTTCACCGGCTGACTTGAGCAAAAATGCTTCAGCCAACAAACCGACAATATAATACCCTTCAATAAATCGGCCATTTTCATCAAACAGAAAACACCGATCAAAATCCCCATCCCATGCGATACCCATATCGGCTTTATTAGCAATGACTGCATCAGCAGTTGCAGCCCGATTTTCGGGTAATAACGGGTTGGGGATACCATTCGGGAAACTGCCATCGGCTTCATGGTGGATCTTGATAAATTCCAGCGGCACATTGGCTGCTTTAAACTGTTGCTCAAGCGCATCAATAACATGTCCAGCCGCACCATTACCCGCGTTCACAACCAGTTTTAATGGTTTGATCTTTGTCAGATCAATATAGCTCAGCAAATGCTCAACGTAGGGATCAAGTATCGATTGCTGACTGTATTTATTGGCGTTATTGGTTCCACTGAAAACAGAATGTCCTGCTGGTGTAGCATCTGGAGTATTAGCCTTAACCGAGACAGTTTCTTTAGGAGTATTAAACGGTGAGTCAATATGTTCAGCCAAATCACGAATATCATTTAAGCCACTATCACCACTTATCGGCAAAGCACCACGCCCAACCAACTTCATGCCATTGTAATCCATCGGATTATGGCTGGCCGTAACTTCAATGCCCCCATCGACATCCAGATAAAATGAGGCAAAGTATATCTCTTCCGTGCCGACCATCCCGATATCAATAACTTCTGCGCCCGTATCCATAACACCTTGGGCCAAAGCAAGTTTAAGCGGCTCACTAGTGTGTCTGATATCACCACCAACTACTACCCGTTTAGCATTTAGGTGTTTTGCATAAGCGTAACCAATACGATAAGCAACATCCGGGTTGAGCTCATCACCTAGTTGGCCTCTGATATCGTAGGCTTTGAAACATTTAAGTTTTTTTACAGACACCATAATTCCCCAATAGAAAAGAGTGCAATTCTAAGCAGGTAAAGACTTATTAGAACTGACTCTTTGAATTTCATTGTTCATCACAATTGAAGACTTAATTTCAACATTGGTGATTACTTTAGAATATTTTCCACGAGATAATAATAAACCAGCGACTAAAGCTGAAAATATTCCCAATCTCATCTCAACCCCGATTGTATTGGCCATACCGACAATCAAACTCATCAGAATAGTTAAATAGAGCAAGCGACCCTCAACAATACATTTATTTTTGAGAGCGATCTCTAATAGCCAAAAATTCAAAGCAAGATAGGATATTAATCCAATAGCACCATACCGGCTAAGCATATAAATAAGATCATGATGTGGTGATGAAAGATATGGACCTGACTTTCCAAAAATTACAGATAAAAAATCTCTTGAAAAGAATTCGTATAATGCTGCATTCCAGAAATCTATTCTATAACCAAAAGTTCTTAAGTCTTTTGAGTTTTCTTCACCGGACTCAAACTCAAAAACAGCGAACAATTCAGCTGAATAAACAAATATTTCTTTTAGAGATAACAACATATAATAACTAAATAAAAATAAAACAGAAGCACAAATGAAACTAAAAAATAATCGTTTTAATAAACTTTTATCACTCAAATAGAACCAAGCTCCAATAATAATTGGATACGTCATAATTAATGATCTTGAACCGGACATTAATATGAGTAAACACCCCAAAACCACCCAAAAAATATTTTTTAAAGGGCCAGTCCGTGCTATAACAATTAACACTAAATAAGTGACGATATATGAGAAGAGAATGGGATTTCCTAAAGAACCACTAACTCTCACATCTCTATCCAACCCCATAGTATTAACACTTGACCAAAATAAAGAGAAAAAATCAGGCTTAAATAACTGAACAATTGAGATGCATAGCTGAATTAGTAATACTAATTTAGCCAAAAGCTCTAGACCCTTATAATTTTTATTAGAGCCTTGATAAGACAAAATTACCGCAACAAGCACAACAAGCCATGCAAGCCAATTGAACAACAATTTTCGATCATAAAAATCATGTACATATGAATTAAAAACTGATAGAAGCAACAAGGAAAATATTAAAATAAAGATAATATTTAGTGCTCTATCTGAAAGCAATAAGTGTAATTTTTTTACATTTAATGCGATTACCAATAAAGCCAATAAATAAATGGGATAGAATGTATTGAAGACTATAATCTCGCTTGGCCTGAACATGACATATAAATGCATAACATACACAAACCATAATCCATAATCCTGCTTCATTTCTGAATCAATCATCTAATCTTTAGGCTTAAAAATAAATTGTTTTAAACGATTTGAAATTTTACAATAGAAAAAATGTAATCGGCTTACTCTTCCATAATAGTCGTCAAGAAATCTCAAAACTTCTTTATTTTGGAAAATGATATTTTTTAAATTTTTATTTGTTGTCCCTCCCAAACGCATCTTTATTATCAGCTCAGGTAGATACATAAATCGTATTTTCTTAACCTCAAGAAATCTGAAAAGTAACTCTACATCTGATGCAATTTTGTAATTCAAATCAAAATTTCCATTTTCTTCATAGACGGACTTTCGACAAAAGAAGGTTGGATGTGGCGGCATCCAGCCACGTTTAAAAGCACCCGATATAAACGCCTCAGATCTCCAATAACGAACAACTTTATTGATATCGGTTTGATCAACATAAACAAGATCTGCATAACAGGCATCAATAGTGGGGTTTTTAAACACTTCTGCAATACTGGAAACAACATGAATGGATGTATAAAAATCATCAGCATTCAAAATTCCTACAACATCTCCAGTGGCCATAGCGATACCCTTATTCATTGCATCATAAATGCCCTTATCAGGCTCTGAAACATAACGAGCAATGCTAGAAGCATTGTCAATAAGTTTGACCGTGCCATCTGTCGATCCACCATCAACGATAATATGTTCTATATCAGGATACTCCTGATTTGCTACAGAACGAATTGTGTCAGAGATGGTTTTGGCACTATTAAAACAGACAGTGATAATTGAAATTTTCATAAACTTTTGGCGGCTGCCTCAACTACAGTTGTGAATTTCATCGCAAAGAGCGACATAAATGTTCTTGAGCGTTCAGCTGCTTGTTTCATATCTTCGATACGTTTATCAATCGAAATACTTGATAATGTAATCATTTGTTCTGCTAACTGTGCTGGCTTATCCTGTTCAAAAAAAAGGGCATTTTGTTCTGCTTGTTCGCGATGAACATTTATGTCCGATAAAAGCATTTCGACTCCAAGTGATTTGGCCTCTTCAACAGTAGTACTCCAGCCTTCAAATCGTGATGGATTAATAAGTGCGGCAGCACTTAACATTAGAGCCTGAACATCGTCATAAGGGATCATTCCCAAGACACGAAAATTGTCCTCGACTGATTCCGCGGCAATAAGTGATAACAACTTTGGAAAATAATCCGTATCACGTGAATCTTCATGATTACCAGATACCGCAACGATAATCTCTTTGCCCTCACGTTTAGCAATACCTAAGGCTTTTATGACGCACTCATGATTTTTATGCTGCCAGAACTGGTTGGGTAAATAGAAAAAATGCCTGGGTAGATTATATTTTGCTAATAAAACTTCAAAATCAAACTTTATCGGGCGAACTGGCACACTGAAATTAACCACATGCAGGCGCTCATTCGGTAATTTATAAAACTGTTGGAAGTCCTTTGCTGCATCGAGACTGCTAAGCATGATGTGACGTTTCGCATAAACTTGCATGCGAAAACCGATCTCTCTTTTCCAGAATGCAAAAAAACCAAAATACTGCCTAAGTTTACGATGCTGTAAATCTGGAATCCATGCAATTGTTGGTATATTAAAGTGCCAGCCATAAAAATCAGCAGCCTCAAATACCACATCGATCTCATGTACCTTAAATACTGCCAGTGCATCAGTATCACAACCAGTCACAATAGCTTTGAGAAGACGCCGATTTTTGTGGGAACGATTAAACTCCTGAGAATGAACAATTTTCAGCCCATCAAGTGCATTAAACCTCTCCAGCACATCTATTGCAACATCATCACCCAGAAATAAAATCGGTTCGACTCTCTGGTTTTCAAATTCTAATAATGCACTGATCAGATTCACTTGATAATTTAAGCCCCCCATCCACGCATGTCCGCCGATTAGCGTAAAGGCTACACGATGTTTCAAGCCAAGTTTCTCGCTTTGTACCAGCTCACTACTTCAGATATGCCTTGCTGTAATAATACCCTGGGTGAGAAACCCAACTCATTAGCCAACGAAATATCAGCAACTAAACTTTTAGGGTCGCCCTTACGAGAAATGCCGCTAAATTTAACACTATGATTTTGTCCCCACTGGCTACACACCAGCGATGCAATTTCAGCTATAGAAGTGCTTATCCCCGTGCCACCATTGACCACAGTAATTTCATTTAATGATTTATTCGCCAATAACCAAAGTAACTGTGAGGCATCGGAAATATGTATCCAGTCTCGAACTTCACTCCCAGTTCCATTTAACGTAATTGCATTTGAGTCTGACTTTTCAATTTTTTGGCATAAGTCCCACAACAGCTGTTTTTCCAACCCCGTTCCATAAACAGAAAATAATCTGATAACAGCAAGGTCTAAACCAAAACTATCACGATAAGAACTGAATAAGGACTCCAGCATCCATTTGTGGTAACCATAGGGTGAAAAAGGCTTACCGATGTCTTGCTCTAAGATGGGACCGTTGAATGCCGAACCATATACCGCAGCACTGGATGCACCTACCACTCGGCTCGCTGGAGAGCTCTGCCTCACCCACTCCAAAAGGCGTGCGGTGGTATCTACTGTGCGTTGAAAATCTTCGTAAGGATTTTGTATTGATGAACCAACAGCTGAACCGCCAGCAAGATGAAAAATAATATCAGGTTTACCAAAATCAGAAACCAGCTGATTCATTCCTGCAAAGTCTATTTCAGCATTTAGCCAATGACTAAATCCCCAGGTTCTAAAGTCATCATCCGTCCAAAACCCATGTCCAATTCCGTAAACTGTTGCATTTTTCTTCGCGATAAATTTGGCTAGATTGCGACCTATAAATCCCTTCCCACCTGTAATCCAAACTGTAGTCATTACTGCTCCTCGGGCTTGAAGCAGACAAATGAATATAACCTGCCAGGTCGTCTATCTACAAACGAAAGACAACGAAGCAGACTACGATAAAGAATATCAATATTAAGGATGCGTGATAGCTTGCCAAACAATGGTATTTTACTGATCCTCTGTTGAATTTCAGCTTTCAGCGATGCTTCTGTGTAAGGGGCGAAATTAATAACACTATCGAAAGAACGGAGAACGCGTTTAACCTTAAATCCAGCTTTTTTCAGTGCGACAAGATACTCATGAGATGTGTAGGCATTCTCACCACCATATAATGAATGTAATGGATGCACAT
>NZ_DCSO01000068.1:27199-35632 GCF_002325665.1 Methylophaga sp. UBA1464 | reverse complement strand
GATGCACATCAAAAAATGCAGCTAAATCTTTTTTTGATGAAATCACATGGTCTCTAACGGCTATTAAACTGCCTCCTGGCTTTAAGACACGGAATAATTCTGCACATAACTGTTCAAGATCATTTGCATGATGCAATACTTGTCGGGCAAAAACCAGCTCAAATGTATTTGCATCAAAATTAATTCTCTCGCCAAATTCCTGAGAGACAGATATAGGCAGGTTGTTCTCCAAAGCAAGCGTTTTGATTGCGCCAGCTCCAACAAGCTCGCTGCTATCTGGTTCTAACGCGGCTACTTGCCAGCCATCACGAGCTAAAGCATAACTGGCTATCCCACGTCCTGCCCCAAGGTCCATTGCAAAACCTTTTGAATCTGGAACATATCGGCTTATAGCTTGCCACTCCGGGCTATTATAATATCTCTCCGCAGCTTGCTGGACGGATGGATCATAATAACAATCCCGAACTAATTGTTGTTTATCCGGTTGATTCATTAACCATGAGACTGCCGCCTCCCAGGAGACAAAGGTTTTATCGCTCATCGGGTCCTATCTCTCTGATTATTTTGGCTGGGTTGCCAGCAACAATAGTCCACGGTGGCACATCTTTAGTCACCACGGCTCCAGCTCCGACGATAGCACCTTCACCAACGGTTACACCCTTTAAGATTGTTGCCATTGCACCAACCCAAACATCATCAGCTATCATAACCGGAGACTCATCAAGGTCTATTGAAGATGGATGACCAACGCTTGCAATATTCATGAATTGCTCATGTCTTTCTGAGGCGCGTATTGGATGGGTATGGTTATCAAAAATATTGACATTATGTGAAATTAACACCCTGTTGCCGATGGAGATACGGCCAGCCGACCAAATCCTACAACCTTCTCCCACATAACAATCGTCTCCAACAACAATTTTTCCTCCATGGGCAAACACCAAAAGCTCCCCCAGAACATGACTATTTGAACCAATTGAAATTAATTCTGGTTTTCCTGGTATGTTGATAATTTTTGCCGAGGGATAAAGCACAACACTGGCTGCTCCAGTGAATTCCCTAAACTGTAAAAGCTTTCTGATAAAAGCTTTTAAAGCTATTTTGTAAGTTCTAAACATACAACTGCACGTGATGCGGCAGCATAGTCAGTGCCGTAATCTTTTTCGGTATGAATATCAAAATAAGTGGCATCACTGGCAAGTTCACGTGAAGAATTAACCCATCCGCTTTCATGATACTGAAAGTAGTTTTCTTTTATTTCCGTCGGTGAGAAAGTTGCCTTGATACTGTCCACCATTTCACCGTTAAATATCTGAAACCAACCACGCACTTTGTGCTCACCGAATGGAACACTGAGAAATAATTTTCCACCTGGCTTAAGAATTCGATGAAACTCTTTTATTGCAGCAAGATAACCGTCTCCATCACTCTCACGCTTTGCTTCATCACTGGTATATAGCATTGTATTATCCAGACCGATATGTTCAATAGTCGAAAGACTCGTGATCCAGTCAAAATAATCATTTCTGAAACAGGTGTTTCTCAAATCTTCATAGATATATGAAACCCCTTTGTTCCAGAAGGCATCCTGCTCTGGTGCCAAGGTTGATATAAATAAATTCTTATTCTGTAGTTTTTTATGATCGAGAAGAAACGAATAGTTGAGGATCGAACCGGCATCAAGGATTCTTCCTGCTGAATGTGGCAAAGACTGGAAAAACCACAGATATTCAACAACCCTCTCATCAAGCCTAAAGCCATAACCATCTGGCAATCTTGTTATATCGAGAAGTGGATCATTGATAGCAGTATTGATAGATGAAAATTTGTAAGGAACATAACCTAGCTTCCATGGTTTTTTTCCAAATAGTGGATACATCCAACTACAGGTAGAGTGATATATTTTTTTTATAAGCTTACGCATGTTTATACCTTGAAAGGCTTAATTAATCGACTTAGAAACGCTTTAATGCTGAACTTTGGTTTGGGAAGCTTTTTAATTAGTTCATCAAAAAAGGGAGAAGTCACACTATTAGCAGGAAACGTTTTTACCTCAAACGTCGCGTCAATAGGCGTATCATCAAATCCGCTAACCACACAATTTACACCGCTACCATCAAACCCTGAGTTCTCAACCAAACTTTTTCTAGGGTACAGTACCAGCCCATTTTTTATAAACACACTCAAGTACCAACGTATTGCCCATGAATCAACCTTAGCCTTTTTTTGGGCTTCAAGCATTTTAAAGTATGGGTAGCGTCCATCCAAATTAAACTGCTTTTTCAGGTCAGGATTATTTTTTATAGTGTTGAAACTACTAGCTGTTTTATCAAATTTTTCCCATGAGTTTTGCCACGTCGCCCACCCCCAAGAGGATGTCAGAGGTAGAAACAAAGCATCTTCGTTAGATTGAATATCGACAGGAAACATATAACCGGCTATCTGCATGACTTGTTCATCGTGCTCATACTTATCAAGCCCTGTATTCATATACGCCAGAAAATGCGGTGAAACCTGCAAATCATCTTCCAATACTACAACCTTACCGAACTCATTACATATGCGAGTTACACCATCAATGACAGAATTTGCCAGACCCCAGTTGCTATCTCGCTCATAAATAGTGACGGTTTTAAAACCGGAAATTTGACGAATGTATTCTCTTACTTGCTTAACGGTTTCTTCAACACTTTTGTCCTTTGCTGCATCCGAAAAAACAAATAAATCAGACATTTCGGCTTGAGGATTTTTTAATAACGAAGTTACAGTTCTACGAGTATGTTCTGGTCGGTTGTAAACAAACAATATTATTGGGGCGAATGTCGTTTCTTTATTCATAGGCTTTACCATCAATGTATTGATTGATTACACCTACTAATCTTTGCATCGACTGACCATCGTTTGGTCCAAGGAATCGTTGTGAAAATATCTGCATTTTCTGTCTAACTGAATCAAATTGTTCAGGCTGTTGCTGAATTTGCAATACCTTATCAACGGCTGCTTCTGCCGAGTCAACAACAATTGCTGCACCGTGTTTTTCTGGAAAGGGATATACGCTGTGTGACTTATCCAGTTGTAAAATAACTGGAATAACACCACATGCAGCAGCCTCGGACAATGTTGTAGAAAAAAAGCCCACTGCACTCTGGGTATTTATCAATGTTGCAGCTAACGAAAACTCCGGTGCATTCATCGGACTAATTCTATGCGGATACTTTTGCTGTAAGTCATCAAAGCCAGGATGTTTATCAACAGGATGTTTTCTTACAATGATATCTATTCTTTCATCACGTTTTAGCAAGTCTTCTGCAAATTTAACAAGCAACAGATAATCCTGCTCACTAATATGTTTACTCACGGGCTGAGTATATATAACAACCCTATTCGGTTTTGTGGTGGTTACTCTTCGTTCATTTAGCCGATGAAATTCATCCAGCAAAGGACTACCAATCTCATGATAAGCTGGTTTTGGCGACACACTCTGGTAACGTTCAACAAAATCATTGCTCCAGCATAGCATCACATCAAAGCACATATTTCGATAACCACTATGTAACACCCCTGCGCGCCCACTCTGAATTCGGATAGTTGGAATCTCAAGTTGCTTTGCTGCTCTCGCCATTAACTCATCATAATGTGAGGTTCCCTCAGCAAATAAAAGTACTTCTGGACGCTCCTGTTGCAGCGCTATATAAGCCTGCTGAAAAAACATGCATAGACGTAGATAAACAGGAAACAATGGATGCCAAACTGACAAGCTCAATCCAGAAGAAAAACCTTTCGGCATTGGCAATAACGCTGGACATGCTCCTTGTTCTTTTACTTTTCCAGAAATCAACATGGGATGTGATGAGAAAAAAAGACATGTAGTTGATTTAAATTCAGATACCAAAGGTTGGAAGAAATCAACAAATCGGCAATTTATGGCAAAAAAACCAATAGGTCGTTTTTCAGTACTGCTAACTGATTTGGCAGATAAGACGTTTGAAATGATAGAGCGATAATAATCTCTGCCTAAACGTAACCAAGGTAAAGAGGTTGTAAACAGCCTTTTGGTAAGCGAAATTTCGGACGAATTTTCCCAATACCGATCGAATGTTTTGGTTAAATCCGACTCTTTGGCTGAATTACGCCATGGTTTTGTGAACTTGAGTAAGGGTAGTAAGCTATATGGCCTAGCCATAGCTTCAAAATAAAAATAACGCTCAAATGCTCCACGCAGACAATTATTTTTATAAGTCAGATAGTCTGGTTGTTGCTGTTCAATCCAATCAAACAACTCCGTCATTAAAGCGGTTAATTTTTCCTCTCCTGTCATTCGAGACTTTAGTTCCCGCTTGCCAGAATCGCATCTGCGACTAAAAAGTCAATGGGATTATCAATATCCACTGAATGCGTGCGACTCATCAGATAAGGCACAGCGTTTTGATAAAGTGTTAATAGTTTTGAATTTTGAAAATCCTTGATTTTTCTGACATAAATTGCACCATTAGGATGGTAAGCAATTTTTTGATCCTGACTCCGTGTATTACCTGTCAACATTGGACTATGTTCAAAAACAGGTGTCCACTGATCCCCCTCATCATAGAATGCAAATGAGATAGGGAATCCATATTCAGTTGCAGAAAAAACCGGTTTACCCTTTTCTTCAAAAAGTTCGATTGCTTCGTCAATGTGTTGTGAGTTACGTAAGGGTACGGTAGGTAAGCCCATCAAAAATACATCATTCGGGTCTGAGAATATCTTTTGATAACCGTCTTTCAGGTAGTCAAAAATCTTTACTTTATCTCCCGCCTGCTCGGGTTCACGATAATCAAGAACCAGTTTATCACTTTTAATATAGCGATTAGCGATATCCCAATATTCTTGAGAATCAGTCGAGAATATAACCCTATCAACCTTTTGCGCGTTAACAAAAGCCTCTAATGTGTGAACCACGAGAGGCTTGCCAGCCAGCATTTTTATATTTTTACCGGGTAATCGTTTTGAGCCGGATCGAGCGGGTACAAATGCCACATAAGCCATTAGCTGAAAAAGTCCTGGATAGCTTTGTCTACTTGATTATGGACGGTGACAACTTCCTGATATTCGGTATCGTTCAAATGTTTCAGAGGCATCCGATCTCGGCGATGCATAAAGCCAGCGGCCTGCAATAACGCTTTGTTTGTTCTGTGCCAACCATATTTTGAGGCACATTGGTCAAAGAACGGTGCTTCAAGTTGATTCAGAATAAAATCGATTGTTTTTTGATCATCATTTTTCCATGCTTGCCAAAACGCTTCACCAATACGGGCATCGAGCATGGAAATCCCATTCAGATAGGACTTAGCTCCAAAAGGCTTATATTGCATCAATGTTGATTTACGTCCTGCAATCACTACCCGTATGCGCGGCTCAAGTTCCAGAGCCAGACAAGTAGTTTCAAAATCTTTTGCATCTTCTTTCAACGCCACGATTTCAGGGATACTGGGCAGTTTTCTGAATAATGAATGCGGCCAATGCATTTGAGTACCGTCATAACCTGATAAAAATGGCATTTCATGTACCAGGATAGGCATATTTGAATTTCGGCCGACTTCAGCAAAATGATCCAAGATCTGTTCATCATTGAAATACTTTTCTCGCACAATCAATGAGATCAAATCGGCACCGGTTTCTTTTGCATGGACAGCGAATTCAGTACTTTCTTTGGTCGAGCAATGGATAGGATCACCAACCACCACAATGTTTTCAGGATCAAGCCGCTTCAGCAGTTTTATACAAAACTCATTCAATTCCATAATTTCTGAGTGTTTCAACTGAGAATAACGTGAGTTATAAGCCATTACATAAAACTTTCTGGCACCACCAATGTAGAGATGATTCAGATATCGTTCCAGAGACTCATAATCAATATTTTCCTGTTCATCAAAAGGAGTGAATACAGTGTAAACACAACCTTCCAGCCCCTGTTTCAAATGTTCATACATTGGTGATTCCTTTTGTTCTTCTGTCAATATCAGTGAATACCATTTCAGTTGCTATTTTTTCAACCGATCTGGAACCCTGCCAATTTATTTTGTTTAGTAATTTTTTAGCATTGCCGGCTCTTGCACTAGTATCGAAAGGTCTGAAATAACGTTCTGATACCACAGCTAAAGGCATTCCTGAAGATTTATCCACGCAAACTTCATCGACGCCCGTACCTTCAAACAATGGGTCAAATCCGGCTGCAATAGCAGAAAAACGCAGGAAATCTCTAACAGTTGTTAATTTACCCGTCGCAAATACATAATCATCGGCTTCTTTTTGTTCTAACAAGCTCATCATGGCGGCAGTGTAATCCTCTGCTGCACCCCAGTCTCTCGCTGACGATAGTGCGCCCAATTCAATAGGTATACCATTATCTATTTTTAATCTAGCCAGGTTAAATGAAATTTTCCGCGTCACAAAATTTCGACCGCGTAATGGCCCTTCATGATTGAATAAAATGCCAACTGAAGCATGAAGATTATATGTCTCGCGGTACATCCGAACTAACTCTTGAGCAGTAAGTTTGGATATACCATAAGGATTCGCCGGTTTAAGCCGGCTTTCCTCACTAAGTAACGTATTGGGTGCAGCCGGACCAAACACCTCAGAGCTTGAAGCAAAAAACAATCTGGCTTCCGGCACAGTGTGCCGGATAGCTTCCAGCACATTCAGCGTACCTAACGTGTTGGCCTGAAGTGTTGTCACGGGATGAATAAAAGAATCCGCAACAAAACTCTCGCCGGCAAAGTGATAAATATGTGCTGGTTGAATAGATTTCAGAACATCATTCAAGTTAAACGGTTCATCAATATTGATATTGACTAACTTAACCTTGTCGAGAATATTCAGGTGATGTAATCGCCAGGTTTTTGATGCTGAACCTCTGCGAAACCCACAATAGACTGTCCATCCGGCAGTCGATAGATGCTGAGCCAGATGCGCTCCATCCTGTCCTGTTGCCCCAATGATCAGTGCTGTCTTATAGTTAATCATCAAACAACTCGGCTAATCTGTTTAATGCCTTTGCAAACCCGGCTCCTTCATCAAGATGTCCTTGCCAGACTTCAATGACCTTCATACAGTCCAAATCCATTACAGAGCTAATTGCCGGCATGTTTTTTG
Organism: Methylophaga sp. UBA1464; assembly: GCF_002325665.1. Classification (NCBI taxonomy): domain Bacteria; kingdom Pseudomonadati; phylum Pseudomonadota; class Gammaproteobacteria; order Thiotrichales; family Piscirickettsiaceae; genus Methylophaga; species Methylophaga sp. UBA1464. The sequence goes on along the minus strand of NZ_DCSO01000068.1, from coordinate 28,498 downwards.
TGTCCCCTTCACCAAAATGAAGTCCTTCACCATCAATTCCGGCAGCATCTGCAATATGTACATGCTGAATAAAACCTGAAAGTCTTTTAATAACCTCTGTAGCTTCAAAATCAAACACACTGTCACCCATACATAAATGACAAACATCCATGCATATCGGTAATTGGTACCGTTCAATTAACTCAACGTCTCTGGGTTGATTTACGGCTTCCAGTTTGACAGAACCACCAAAATACCATGCGATGGGAGGTAACCACTGGGGAAGAATGGAAACGCCTTGTTTTCGAAACCCCTCTATTAACTGCGAGTGCTGCTGATAAAACTGTTCAATAGATTCATGCACAACAGAGAAGCTTCCTACGATTGGTACATGCTGCCCTGTATGTTGCTGTAGTGCATCAGCTAAATCGACTGTTCGCTGGAGGATATTCTGGCTTTGCTCTGCTTGTAATGCATCTGCCGAGAATGGGTCCATCAGCTGAGTAGAATTGATGTAATCGGGCAAATGAATGCTGTATCGATTATCAGCATTGTATTGTTTTGCATCTACCTCAGATAGAACTTCGCCATAGGATAAATGAAACTCATAAGCACCCACCGGAAATTTTTGCTCAATGCCAGCCAAATCATGCAATCTAACTGGAATGGCAATTTTCCGGCTACGTGCAAAATCTATAGCGGTGTCAGATACTGGAGGTGTTTTTTCAAAAACAGAACGACTTAATACTTGCCCGGGCGTTACCTCCCGAACTGTAGGGTGTTTCAGAAAAGGTTGTATCTCATTTTGCCCCAGACCAACTCTGGGGGAGCGGAAAACTAACTGCTCTGGTTTAATTATTTCCCCGGCGCTAATAGCCTGTTTTGCATAAAAGCTACGACCAAGATTTTGCAAATTAAGGAGTTCCCCTTGGTTGGCAACTCGTGGACCATTCCCCGCCATCAGTAATCCGATATGGTCTGCGAACATCGCCATGCGAGAAAATTCGTCCGGGGTTGAACTTGTGGTGTGATCCAGCCCATTCGCATCTTTATCAAAGGTTATATGCCGCTCGATAACTGTAGCTCCCATAGACATTGCAATTAATGTCACTTCCCAGTCATTGTCATGGCTTGAGTAGCCAAATGGACGTTGCCATTTATTCGCCATGTGCTGTAGATAGCCTAAACGGGAATTTGTCAGCGATACCGGATAGTTGGATACGCAATGAAGGGCAAGCCAATTATCACCCTTGAATTGACTGATGGCATCATCGATCTCTGCTTCATTGTGACAACCCAGCGACAGATAAACCGGCTTGT